>JAAZZJ010000041.1 GCA_014237695.1 Oscillospiraceae bacterium
CGCCGCTCAGCGCAGACTGCATAAAAGCAGGGACTGCCCCGCCGCATTGGCGGGACAGTCCCTGCTTTCCCTTTATGCAATACCGCTTCTCCCTGAAACAGGTGCAAACAGCGCGCGTTATTTGCTGTGGGACAGCACCACAACGGAATACATCGGCATGGAAAGGTGTCCATCCTCCAGCACCGGCTCCTCCGCCGACGTCACCAGCACGCCGCCGATCTCCGGATCGCCTCCGGAAACCGTTACGCCGGAGAGGTCCACGCTCTGCGCCGCTTCAGAGATATTGAAGGCCAGCAGGACCTCCTCCTCACCCCAGGTCTTGCGCAGGACGCAGACGTTCTCATTGGAAAGCGCCTCCTCCAGGACCGCCGTTCCCCGGGCAATGGCGGGATAGGCGTTCCGCAGCCGGATGGTTTGGGCCACAAACCAGAAAATTGAATCCCCGTCGGCCTTTTGGTCCTCGAAGCTGGGGAACTTCATGTCAAAGTCTTCCATATCCGCCGGGCCGCTGCACAGTCCGACATAGCCGGCATCATCAGACCAGTACATCGGCGCCCGCTTGTTCTCATCCTTGCCGGAGCCCTTCATACCCAGCTCCTCGCCGTAGTAGAGGAATGTGCTTCCGGACATGAGAAGGTTCAGCGCCTGGGCCATCTTTGTCTGATAGGCGCTGTATTCATTGAAATAGTGTCCTGCCGCCCGGCCCATGTCATGATTGGTGTAGAAGGGCGAGTCAATATAGTCCGGATCATAGGCAGAAAGGGCATCCTGCAGCTTCATGATGGCCTTGCCGTAGGAGGACGCATTGGCGTTCCCGATATGCTTGACCGTATTGGGGATCACGCCGTCGCTGTTGCCGAAGGAGAAGTTGAAGCAGCTGACGCCGCTGGCATAATACTGGGAGTAGGTACTGAGATCCGTCCAGACCTCCGCCACAATAAAGGCATCGCTCTTTTTTGCCTTGACCATGTCATTAAACCAGGTAAGGATCTCAATGTTGGCTTCCGTGGCGCCGGAAACAAACTCCTTGGCCGCGTCCAGACGGAAGCCGTCTATCCCCAGCTCCAGCCAGAAATCAACGATCTCCTCCAGCTCCGCCCGGACCGCCTCGCTCTTCAGGTTCAGATCCGGCATTCCGCTCCAGAAGGGAGCCTCATAATACCACTCCGTCCCCTCCAGCTTGCAGGTGCTGGGCTCCAGCGAGAAGTTGTAGTAGTCCACATAGGGGCAGGCCGCGAGATCCGGCTCCTCCCCGGCCTCCAGGCCCCGCAGATAGCCGGACGCCTTCTGGAACCAGGGGTGGTCGGAAGAAGTGTGGTTCATCACGAAGTCAATGATGACGTCAATGCCCCGCTGGTGGGCCGCCTCCAGGAACGTCTTGAAGTCCTCCATGGTGCCGTACTGGGGATCGATGTCCATGTAGTCCGTCACGTCATACTTGTGATAGCTGGGGGAGGGCATGATGGGCATGAGCCAGATGCCCGTACAGCCCAGGTCCGTATCCGTAGACGGATCGCCGTCGTTGATGTAGTCCAGCCGCTCCGTCAGGCCCTTGAGGTCGCCGATGCCGTCGCCGTTGCTGTCGTAAAAACTGTAGACGAAGACCTCGTAGCAGCTGCGGTAGTTGTCGTCGATCTCCTGGGGCTGGACCTTGTTGTACTTGCGCATGATGCCCAGGGCGGTGGAGGTGTCCTCCTTTTCGCCGCCGCTGCAGCCGGTCATTGCGGAGCATAGCAGCACCGCTGCCAGCAGCAAAGCGGACCATCTCTTTTGGATCGTCATATTCGTTTGGCCGCGGCATTCACGCGCGGCCCGCCTCCTTATTCAGAGTGATCCCGCCCTGCGGCAGACCGCTGCAGGGCGGGATTTTCATACATTATTGCTGTCGTTACCCCTTGACTGCGCCGGACATACCTTCCACGTAGTATCTCTGGAGCATCGAGAACAGAATCACGATGGGGACAGATACCAGCACAGCGCCGGCGGCAAACTGGGTATAGTAGGTCTCAATGCGCTGCTGGTCGGTCAGCCATTTCAAACCGATGGCTACCGTGTAGGACGCCTGCTTGTCGCCCAGCAGCAGGCTGGGGAAGATGTAATCGCCCCAGGGGCCCATAAAGGCGCTCATGAGCTGATAGATGACAATGGGCTTAGCCATGGGAATCATAATTTTGTAGAAAATCGTGAAGTTGGTGGCTCCGTCAATGCGGGCAGCCTCGTCCATGGCCTTGGGCACCGTATCCATGAAGCCCTTGCAGATATAGTAGCCCATAGCGGAGCTGGCCACATTGACCAGAATCAAAGCGCCCAGGCTCTGGCTGATGCCCATGCCCTTCAGGATGTTGTACACGGCGATCATGGACATGAAGCCGGGGAACATGCCGATGACCATCATGGCCTTCATCAGCAGGGTGCGGCCCTGGAAGCGCTGGCGGCTGAGAATGAAGGAGGTAATCAGCACGATAAGCGTATTCAGAACGCAGCTGATGGACGCCACAAAGAAGGTGTTCAGCCACCACCGGGCAAAGGGCAGAGGACCGTCCTCCTTGAAGAGGTTCAGGTAGTTGTCCAGAGTAAATGTCTTGGGGATAAAATAGCCAACATAGTAGCCGCTCTCACCGCGGAAGGAGGTCAGAACGATCCACAGGATAGGGAACAGCCAGACCACGGTCATCAGGGCCAGAACGATGTAGCCCGCGGAGAGCTTGGTGGCCGCCATGGCATAGTAGAGGCCCACAAAAGCGGTAATCAGCAGCAGCCAGTAGCCAATGCCGAAGTTCTTCACCAGGAAGCTTCCGGGGAGCAGGCCGCTGGGATCAATGAGCATCTTGGTAGCGAACAGTTCAATGGTGACGGCTGCCGTTTCCAGCGCGCCGAAAGCGGCCCAGAGGCGTGCGCCCTTGACGCTGGGCTTTACCAGCAGGAAGATTCCCATGACCGCAGTCAGCGCCACCAGGATGAGGCCGGCCAGGTGCAGGCCGCCCAGGCTCAGTGCGGCGGAGAGCCCAGTGACGGTGGTCCCGCCTACCGACGCGAAGGGGAGAAACACGCTTACCAGCGCCACGATATAAATACCGGCCGCAATCATCTGCGGTCTTCTGCGCAGGCCGATGATCTCTTTCATATTCATTACTGCAGCGCCTCCTCATTCTCACTGATGCGCGCCTGGGCATATGTAATCATGGAGAACACAGCGGAAATGATGAAGATCAGAATGCCCAAGGTTGCAGCCAGGTTGTAGTCGTTGCTGTCATTGGTCAGCTTGTAGAGCCAGGTAACCAGCAGGTCGGTCTTACCGGCGCCCTTGTAGTAATCCAGGGTGCTGGGGCCGCCGCCTGTCAGGAAGTAGATGACACCGAAGTTGTTGATGTTGCCGATGAAGTTGGTGATGAGGTACGGGGTCGTCACCTGGAGCATGTAGGGGAAGGTGATCTTGACGAACTGCTGGACGGGGTTCGCGCCGTCGATAGAGGCGCTCTCATACAGCTCCGGCGGGATGTTCATCAGGATGCCGGAGACCATCAGCATGGTGGCCGGGATGCCGGCCCACAGGTTGACGATGATAATGGTCCCCCTGGCCCAGGTGGCGTTGGTCAGGAAGGGCAGCGCCTCGGTGGTGAAGCCCCAGTTCTGGAGCAGCACGTTGATGATGCCGTTCTTGCCCAGCATGGTGCTGATGACCAGCAGGGAGATGAAGGAGGGGACGGCCATGGCCAGCACGAACACGGTGCGCCACAGCTTCTTCAGCTTGATGCCCTTGGAGTTGATGAGGATGGCCAGGAACATGCCGCCGAAGTAGCAGGAGAAGCAGGCCGCAACGGCCCAGACCAGGGTCCAGCCCAGGATAGGCAGGAAGGTGGCGCCAAGCTTGCCGCTGGCGTCCATGATGGCCCGGAAGTTCTCCAGGCCGACCCAGGTGAACAGGTGTCCCGGGGGCTGGTGGTCTGCGTCGTAGTTGGTGAAGGCCATCAGGATCATGTAGATCAGCGGCGTCACTGTGAAGACCAGGATGCCCAGCAGGGGCAGGCTCAGAAACAGCCGGACGATGTGGGTGTCGAAGAGGCTGGTCACATCGTCCAGGATACCGTAGACCTTCCGTCCGGCCAGCTTGCGCTGGCGGGCGTCCTCGCCGGAATAAACGGAGGTCATCCATACCACGATGGCCATGGCGGTGATAACGACAGCCACCACACCGTAGAGCAGCATCAGCATGGAGTTGTCACCCTGCTGGACCACATAGATGCCCAGGCTCTCATCGAAAGCCATACCCTGCTCATGGGTTCCCAGCGTAGCCATGTTGGCCAGACTGGTAAGCCCGTTGGTAATCATATAGTAGATATACGCGAGTTCCAGCGCCAGGTACATGGCGCCTTTGACGATCTGTCCCCGTACCATGTTGGACAGGCCCCACACCAGATAGGACAGCTTGGTAAAAATGTCACCGTCCACAAAGATGGTGATGGGTGTTCTCCGGACCGATAATCTCTTATTCAAGGTCAACACCCCTTCTGTCAATATTGAATGAGGTAGGAAAGGAGGGGGTGCCGCGATACTTGTGCAGCACCCCCTCCTGCTGCGCGTTTACTGGAATAAACGGGAGGCGGAGCAGAGGAAGTCCATCAGCCGCGCTCAGGCGGGACTTGTCATCTCAGTTCCCCGGGGGGACCGGGATGAGGGGCGCGCCCCTCAACATAAGCCTTGCCGAACGCATATATGTACCTGCTTCCGCTGTCTTAGCTGACCAGGGTGCTGGTGACGGCGTCTACCAGCTGGTCCAGCTTCTCCTGGAGATTATCCTCGGTGATCTCCTTGTTGTAGATGCCCTCGCCCAGAGCGGTGGCGGGTGTCCAGTACTCGTTGATCTGGGGGATGTTGGGCTGCGCCACGGCGTATTCGGACTGAGCCAGCAGGGCGGCCAGAGCTATGTTATCGGACAGCTGGTCGGCCAGGCTGGAGATGCAGGGAGGCACGCCCTGGTCCTCATAGCGGGCCAGCTGATTCTCCTCGTTGCAGATCCACTCGGCAAACTGCTGGGCGGCCAAGGGATAGGCAGTGCTGGACTTGACGGCGTAGGTCTTATAGTCGGCGAAGTTGCGCAGCTGGCTGTCCTGGCCGTTGATGTTGATGGTGGGCAGGGGAGCGGCGGCGTAGTTCTCGCCCAGGGCCTCCTGAACGCCGCTGGCGTTCCAGGTGCCGTCCACATAGGCAGCCAGCTTGCCCTCGCGCAGCAGGCTCATGGCGATGCCGTCCTTGTCCTCCACATACTTGGGGTTGTTGACCAGGTCAATCATGTACTTGCCGGCGGCGAGGCCGTTGGCGTTGTTCCAATCCATGGAGGAGGCGTCCTTGCCGTCAGGGCCAAACAGGGTGCAGCCGGCGGCATAGAAGAAGGACTCGATGTACCAGGGACCGCTGACCTGGAAGGAGAAGTTGTAGACGCCCTCGCCCAGATCCTTGGCCATCATGGTCTCCACGCTCTTCACCTCGTCCTCGGTGAACATGCTCTTGTTGTAGTACATGAAGAAGGTGTTGGGGGTGAAGGGAACGGCGTAGACAAGGCCATCCTCGGCGGTAACGGCGGAGATAGCGCCTGCGGGGTAGAGCTCACGCAGGCTGTCCAACTCGTAGCCGATGGGGAGCAGCAGGCCCTTCTGGGTCAGCTCGGGCACGCCGCCGGAGGCCAGCTGGAAGATGTCGGCCGCGGAGTCGGCGTCGGTCTTCAGGTTTGCGTTGGCCTCGTCAATGCCCATCTCGGAGATGTCAAAGGTGAGGTTGTACTCGGGGTGGGCGGCGGCGAAGGATTCGCCCATCTTCTTCATGAGTTCCAGCTCTTCGGAAGCGGTCCAGATCTTCAGGGTCACGTCCTGAACCTCAGTTTTTTCACCATCGGAAGTGCTGGGAGTATCGGTGGGAGTGCTGGGAGTATCGGTGGGAGTGCTGGGCGTATTGCCGGAGTTGTCGGGCTCCTTGCTGCCGTCCCCGCCGCAGGCGGCCAGGCTCAGCATCATGATGAGTGCAAGAATCAGAGCAAGTGTTTTCTTCATGGATAAGTCCTCCTGATTTTTTATGTTTATCGATTAACCACGCAAACTGTCACCGTTTTTTCAGACGCAGCCCACATCTATCGCAGTCCCCATGGGGACTGCGATAAGGGGTATACCCCTTATCGTATGATGGTCATTCAGCAACTTTTCAGCCATTGGTTTACGTTAACTTAATCGATAAACCAGGATTATTATATAACTCATTTTGAAAATGTCAAGTATTCCCGCCAGCAGTGTACACGTCTGCTTTTCATTATTTTTTTATGTCATTTCTGTAAATTTTTTGTAAATAACAAAAACAAACCAAAACTTTTTTCTAAGAATCACAACTTTTCAGCACACGTTTTCCACGAAAAAACGTCATTCTATACAAAATCACACAAAAGGACGGGCACAGGTCCCCCTATCGGTCCCTGCGCCCGCCTCAACTGATAATACCATTTGAAAATTTTTTATCGCAGCGTTGCCCTCCGCTGCGCCTGCGGCGCTCCAGGAAAAGTATGGACAGCATTCCCAGCGGCTTTGCCGCCGGGCGCCATTCCGCGGCCCAATATAAGAATCTCCATCTTTTATCAAAAATCAGTGCAAATTCATTGTCAAAATTTCAGTGACCGCACCGTATAACGCCGGCTCCACCTGCATTTCCGTAAGCGCCGCCAGAATATCCGCCGCATTCCGTCCATGTGTCACAATATCATAAATTTTGTCCTTCAGCGTATACTCAATCTGCGCGTGTTGAAGCATGGAAAATATCTGCCGCTGCTTGTCCTGTTCCGCAATCTCCCGATCCGCAAGGCTGACACGGACTTCAAACCGGCGGGCAGCGTGTCCGCTGACCGTGAGATGCAGTGCCTTCTCCTGTCCGCTGTATGTCCACTGAACCTCCGCGCCCTGCCCACGAACCGTTTCCGGCTCCCGAACGCCTGCAATCGTGATTTGGTATGTACGGTCCGCAGGAATCAGGCCGGCATTCTCTCCCGCCACTTCCATCCGGAACACCACATCCTTTTCCCCCTCCTGCGCGTATGTGAAGCGGGTCTTCACCACCGGCGCGGACCGCCGTCCTGAACAGTCGTCCTCTGTCAGCGTGAAGCTTCCCTCCGCGCCGTGGTAAACCCGTATTTCCAGGATCTCGGGATTGGCCATATGGCTTATCATGCAGTCCCCGGCCAGGGGAATGATGCTGCCTGCCGGAACCAGCACCGGGAAGCAGTCCAGCGGCCGGTAAAAGGCGATTCTCCTGCCGCCCCGGTAGACATTTCCGGAGAAGAAATCATAATAGGTCCCCTTCGGGAGCCAGGCGTGAACAGCAGCCAGCCGGGTCCTTGCGTCCACCGGACTGGTAATGGGACAGGCAATCATTTCCGTGCCGAAATAGTATTCGTTGGGAACCCCATAGGCCTCCTGAACATCGTGGTGATAGTACATGGGCCGCAGCAGGGGTATGCTCTCCTCCGCCGTCAGGTAATTCATGGTATGAATATAGGGGATCAGCCGGTGACGCAGCCGCAGGAAGCCGGACAGGATCGCCTCTGCCTCCATGGTATAGTTCCACGGCTCCTTCCCGTAGAATTCGCTGCTGCTGCTGTGGAGGCGCATAATGGGGGAGAACACGCCGAACTGGACCCAGCGCACCGTCAGCTCATCACTGCGGGTACCCAGCATGTGGCCGCCGATGTCGTGGCTCCACCAGGTATAGCCCACATTGCTGGCATTGGCCGTGAAATAGGGCTGGAACGCCAGGCTCTCCCAGCTGGTCACCGTATCGCCGGAGAACCCCACAGGGTAGCGGTGGCTGCCCACACCGGCATAGCGGGAGAAGGTCAGCGGCATCCGTCCGCCGCGCCCGCTGTCAATGAAGTGCAGATGGTTCAGCATCCACAGCGGATCGATGCCTGCCACAGCCGAACGTTCGCCCTGCTGCCAGTCAATCCACCAGAAGTCCACCCCCTTCTCCTCGTGGGGGTGGTGCAGGTATTTGAAGTATGCGTCCATGAATTTCCGGTCCGTGACCTCGAAGGGGATTCTCTCCTGATGAGCGCTGTCCGCTTCAAGAGCCTCCGCCATGGCGGGATAGGCCTCCTCATAGGCTCTGACGCCATCCGCCGGGTGGAGATTCAGCGTCACCCGGAGCCCTCTGTCGTGGAGGCGGTCCATGAACCGCTTCGGATCGGGGAAAAATGCCCGGTTCCAGGTGTACCCGGTCCAGCCGCTGCCATACTCCGGCGGAACGTCCACCAGATGCCAATCCATGTCGATCACCGCCACGGAGAGGGGAATATCCCGGGTACGGAAAGCCTCCATCAGCGTCAGATAGCTCTCCTCCGTATATTTGTGGTAGCGGCTCCACCAGTTCCCCAGCGCAAACCGGGGCAGCAGCGGCGTATGGCCGCTGAGCCGGTAAAAGTCCCTGAGGCACTCCATATAGCGGTGCCCATAGCCAAAAAAGTACAGATCAATGCCTTCATGCTTCCGCGGTTCAATCCACTGGCTGTCTGCAACAAGCGCGGTCCCGCTGTCATCCAGCACGGTATAGCCGCCTCTGGACAGCAGGCCGCTCTCCAGCACCGTTTTCCCGTTCACACCGTCCAGGGTCCGCGCCGTACCCTTCAGATCCTCCACGGTATCTCCGTATCTCCAGACGGAACCGTGAACATGAAAGCTCTTTTTCAGCCGCACGGAGAGTCCTTCGGGGGAAAAGCTCTTTTTATTGTAGAACAGATGGAGGTCCTCTGTAATGATCTCCAGCCTCTCCTCCCCCTCCGCAATCCGAAACGACGGTACAGGGAAGTCCCGGCAGATGACCGTTTGGGTTGCCCCGTCCGTAAACTGTCCCTCCGGCTGGTATTCCATGCGGATCAGGGACTCTGTCAGAACGGTAAACCGGTAACAATCTCCTGTAATCACCGCGTCCGCTCTGGCCTCCGGCCGCAATTGCAGCGTATAGTTGTCCGGCATTATGGTATACTCCTTTCCAAAATCAAGTCATTTATCAATTGACTGGCCAGCATGCAGCCGGCCAGTCAGATTGTGCAAAACGGGAGTTCTCCTGTCACGGCATTGTCCAATAGCCGTCATAGGCATACCCGGTTTTTCCGATCAACTGATGCTCAGATTTTGTAAATCCCGCTTTTTGCAGCGCCCGAATCCTTTCCACCGCATAGAGAGGCGCTTTCGTAAGTATCCCGCGGCAACCCAGCATTTCCTCCATACGGGGAGCGATAAGCGATATGATGCTATACAGCGTCTCCGCCTCTTCATAGCCGCTTTTGACATCCACTCTCAAAATTCCCATGCCGTTAAACGCATCCTCGGAAGCCCTCAGGCATAGTTCAACGGTCCCCACCGCCCTTGCCGCCGTTTTGTCAACAATGGAGAGCCGGACAAACCAGCCGTTTTCGTAGGAAAGCTTCCAAAAGTCCATCGCCTCAGCCATTCGCGTTCCTGTTTCATAATAGAAATTGTCGCCGTCGCAGTTGTCGCTGTTGAAAAAGGGCAGGGCATTTTTGTCGCTGTAAACCTTCAGCAGGTCGTCACAATCCTTCTGCTCTGTCAACCGCAGTATAAATTTTTCGTTCTCCAGCACAGGGCAGTTCTCGTAAATATTCATTTCTATGCTCCTTTTTTAATTTACGTACATTGCTTTATCTACCGGAAGCCTCTTATCATTCCGGCCGCATCTCAGTCCGGCAGATCATAAGCGGGCAATAACCGACTGCCGCTCCACAAGCTCCACCTCCACCTGCCTGTTGCAGGCGGCAGAGGTTTCGCCGCGCAGCATGGAAAACAGGCATTCACCGGCACACCGGGCCTTTTCCTCTAAGTGCTGGGATATGCTGGTCAGCCTGGGATAAGAATACTGGCATTCCGGCAGATTGTCGAAGCCAATCACCGAGACATCCTCCGGCACCCGCCGTCCGCCCAGACGAAGCCCCTCCATCACGCCAAAGGCCAACACATCGGCTACTGTTACAACCGCCGTGTAGCGCGGTCCGGAAGCTGCTATCCGCTCTCCCGCCTTTACCCCCTGTTCATAGAAAACATTATCGGTAATCATCAGATGATCCGGCTCCAATTCCGTTCCCCGCTCCAAAAACGCGTCACAGAAGCCGCGATACCGCTCCTGCATAACGCCGGGATACTCTGTTGGCGTGCTGACAAACGCCACCTGCCGGTGCCCCATGTCCAGAAAATACTTTGCCGCCAGATACCCGCCCTTGCGGTCTTCGATGCTGACCGTCGTGAGGGATGCATCCTCCGCATAGGTATCGATGAAAACCGCCGGGATATCCATCATTTTTTGAAGCTCGCGCGCGTCCCCGGCGGATACCCCCAGGAGAAACGCTCCGTCAATATTCCAGGTAGCGAGGTCTGACAAAACCTCAAAGCTCTGCTCAACGCAGCGGAGCATCATATAATAGCCGCGGCTGCGGATGTAGCGCTCCAGATGTCCCAATATCTGCGTATTGTACGGGCTGGCGGAAACAGGTTCATCCTCGTGGAGATTAGGAATCACCACAGCGATAATGCGGCTGCGCTTCATAATCAAGCTGCGGGCAGTAGCGCTGGGATGGTAATTGGTTTCCGCTATAATCTTCTGGACACGCTCAATCGTCTCCTTCGACGCCTTGTTATACTTCCCGTTCATCACATTGGAAACCGTAACAGTGCTTACCCCTGCCATTTTTGCAATGGTTTTCAAATTCATAGCATCCTTCTCCATTCAGCTCTGCTGCGGTACGGCGGTCTTTGTTATAACAGGCCAGAACCAACCGCCTCCGGAAAATACCATGCCGCAGTTTCAGAGGCTAACCGTTTAACTTGGCCCTAGTATATATGTATTCGTTCATAATGTCAATTCACTTTGCTGGTATTCTTTCCTGCTATTCCAAAATTCCACTTGACAATCTTCACTGGCCAAATTATAATAGCACGCGGGTTAATCGATTAGCTTTTGAGGGACAGCATTGCTGCCCCAGCCTGTGCGTTTTGTTTGACCCCGCTGTGTTCTAAATTACAGTATGTTTTGGGCAGAAATTCCGGACGGGTAGTAAAAACTGCCATTGATTTTCCGCGTGAAGGGCGGCTTCCTCCATGTGAAAAGTGTTCGCCGGAGCCTGCCGGTAGACTTCATCTTTTCAGTGCGTCAGAACCTACCGGACAGCCAGACCTGCCGCGCCGTGCGGAGGTGGAGGAGGGGACATAGCTCTGACGCTTTTGCACGGGCAAGGGCAATTTGCTTGAAGAATATTGATTTTTCCTCCCTTGGATTCACATATTCCCGGCCCCGGCAGCCCTTCGGCGGAAGTATGCTGCCTGCATTACAGCATTTCCCCTTTCTCCCGTTTTTTCATAATGTCACTATTACCGGGGAGGAGCTGTCAAAATGATGACGGACAGACAACAATTCTTTGACTCCCTTACTTTTCAGGAGCAATATCATTGTGACGTTCCTTTGGGTTCCTTCTGCGGTCCCCAGGGAACTGCCTTCCGCCTGTGGGCGCCCACTGCCCAGGCTGTTACGCTCAGGCTCTACCAGGCGGGAACCGGGGAATGCCTCCTGGGGCAGTTTCCGCTTAACCGGGAGGACCGGGGCCTTTGGAGCTTTGTGTCGCCAAAAAATCTGGATGCACTTTATTATGACTATCTGGTCACAGTGGATGGAACGACCCGGTCCACCGCAGACCCTTATGCCCGCTCCTGCGGCCTGAATGGCGAGAGGAGTATGGTACTCGACCTGTCCCGGACCAATCCGGCGGGCTGGGCCGGGGACAAAGCGCCGCCGCTCCCGCCGGAGACGGTGATTTACGAAATTCACGTCAAGGACTTCTCCTGG
>JAAZZJ010000421.1:0-1730 GCA_014237695.1 Oscillospiraceae bacterium
CTGCAAACTATGTTGTCTAAGATTGATGAAATCAAGACATTGAGAGGTGAACTTCCATTGGAAGTGCAGGACCTTGAAGATGAAATCGCTGGTTTGAGTACCCGTATCGACAAGATCAAAGCTGAAGTGGATGAACTGAAATCTGCTATTGCAGGTAAGAGAGTAGAAATTGAAACGGCAAAAGCTTCAGTAGAAAAATATAAGTCACAACAAGACAACGTCCGCAACAACCGTGAATATGATTTCTTGACGAAGGAAATTGAATTCCAGAGCCTGGAAATCGAACTTTGCGAAAAAAGAATCAAAGAATTCAGTGCGGACAGAGAAGAAAAAGAAGCTGAAGTAGTAAAGAATGAACAAATACTCAGCGAAAGACAAAAAGACCTCGAACAGAAGAAGGGCGAACTGGATGAAATTATCTCTGAAACTAAACAGGAAGAAGAGAAGCTAAGAGATAAAGCCAAAGATCTGGAAACTAAGATTGAACCGCGTTTGTTGCAGTCATTCAAACGTATCCGTAAGAACTCCCGCAATGGATTGGGCGTTGTATATGTACAACGTGACGCGTGCGGTGGTTGCTTTAACAAGATTCCGCCTCAGAGACAGTTGGACATCCGTTCCCGTAAGAAAGTGATCGTTTGCGAATATTGCGGACGTATTATGATCGACCCGGAATTGGCTGGTGTACAAATTGAGCATAAAGTAGAGGAAGCTCCGGCTACTACTACCAAAAGAGCAATCAGAAGAAAAACTGCTGAATAAGGTACCATATTTGAATATGTATTCGAAAGCCTCGCATTATTGCGGGGCTTTTTTTATTTCTTCTAACTTTACTACCCCTTTAAACAAACCTAACCTTGAATTGTTATCTTTTCATTTCATAAAAACCTGAACCGAATATGAATGTACGAGCGTGGAGCGTATCGCTCCTTTTGTTTCTTTCAACTGTAACTGCGGTTGGACAGACAGTGAACCGCTATTTGAATACTCCTCTTCCTAAAGAATGGGAAGAGAGTGGAGAAGTGTTTCAACAGACTCTTCCGGTGGACGACCACTGGTGGAAGTCTTTTCAGGACACCAGACTGGACTCTTTGATTGCTTTGGCAGTAGATCGCAATTATTCCGTAGCGATGGCAATTAATCGTATAGCTGCTGCACGTGCCAATCTTTGGGCAGAACGTGGAAATTTCTTTCCATCTATCGGACTGAATGCTGGATGGAACCGACAGGAAACCAGTGGAAATACCAGTACCTTACCTCAGTCTACAGATCATTATTACGATGCTGCACTCAGTATGAGTTGGGAAATCGATGTCTTCGGCAGTATCCGTAAACGGGTAAAGGCGCAGAAAGAAAACTTTGCCGCCAGCAAAGAGGAATATGCGGCGGTTATGGTTTCTCTGGCATCAGAGGTAGCCTCAGCTTATATTAACCTGCGGGAATTGCAGCAGGAACTTGAAGTGGTAAATAAGAATGTAGCTTCTCAGGAAGAAGTTTTGAAAATCACGGAAGTACGGTATAATACCGGACTTGTTGCCAAGCTGGATGTGGCACAGGCCAAATCCGTTTTATACAGTACTAAAGCCTCTATACCACAATTAGAGGCAGGTATCAATCAATATATTACGACACTGGCTGTTTTGCTGGGTATGTATCCGCAAGAAATATTTGAAGGAAAAAGGGATTTGCACGTTGGTATCGACATAGGTGCTCCTGCTGGAGAGAAGATT
>JAAZZJ010000421.1:1740-2037 GCA_014237695.1 Oscillospiraceae bacterium
GGAGTAGGTATGCCGGTTGATTTATTACTGAGAAGACCGGATGTACGAAGTGCGGAGAGAAGTGTGAATGCCCAAGCTGCATTACTTGGCGCTTCCAAGTCCGATTGGCTGCCGAAGATCTTTCTGAAAGGTTCGTTTGGCTATGCAGCCCGTGATTTGAATGATCTGGTGAAAAGTAAAAGTATGACCTATGAGATTGCTCCGTCATTGAGTTGGACTATTTTTAGTGGAGGACAATTAGTGAATGCAACAAGACTGGCTAAGGCACAGTTGGATGAATCTATCAATCAATTTAAT
>JAAZZJ010000422.1:0-233 GCA_014237695.1 Oscillospiraceae bacterium
TGGGTGAATAAAGGAGGGCTTGAGAGATGTTTAGAGGCAAGAAATATCAGAACAGCGCCAAGCAGATTGACCGCGCTGCCCAGTACGAGGCCAAGGAGGCTTTCGAGCTGATCTGCAAGACCGCTTCCGCCAAGTTCGATGAGACCGTGGAGCTTCACGTGAAGCCGGGCGTTGACTCCCGCCACGCCGATCAGCAGGTCCGCGGCGCCGTGGCCCTGCCCCACGGTACCGGC
>JAAZZJ010000422.1:243-2034 GCA_014237695.1 Oscillospiraceae bacterium
TTCGCCAAGGGCGACAAGGCCGACGCCGCCCGCGAGGCCGGCGCCGACTACGTGGGCGAGATGGACATGGTGGAGAAGATCCAGAAGGAAAACTGGTTCGACTTCGACGTGGTCGTGGCCAGCCCCGATATGATGGGCGTTGTGGGCCGTCTGGGTAAGCTGCTGGGCCCCAAGGGCCTGATGCCCTCCCCCAAGGCCGGCACCGTTACCCCCGATGTGGCCAAGGCCGTTCAGGAGGTCAAGGCCGGTAAGATCGAGTACCGCCTGGACAAGACCAACATCATCCACTGCCCCATCGGCAAGGTGTCCTTCGGCGCTGAGAAGCTGAACGACAACTTCAACACCCTCATGGGCGCCATTATCAAGGCCAAGCCTGCCGCCGCCAAGGGCCAGTATGTGAAGAGCTGTGTTACGGCTTCTACCATGGGCCCCGGCATCAAGGTCAGCACTGCCCGGCTGGTCTGATGGACTCTTAATAAAACAGTCTGAAGCTCCAGGTCTGCGGACCTGGAGCTTTTTGCTGTCTGCTGCGGCCTCCCGCAGGGCAGCGGACAGGATCACGGCCGGTCCCCCAGCTGCAAGACAACCGTCACCGTGCGCGGCACGCCGGTATCGGTATATGTGACCGTTACCTCTGTCCCCATGACGGAGACATGCTCCGGCTCCCAGATGACAGAGACCTCCTCGGGAGAGGATGGATCGACGGTGATCCCGAGCGTGACGGGAGTGCCCTCGGCCTCTTCCTTGTAAGGCGGCTGCGGAACGCCGGGAAACGCCCTGCATCCCCATAGCAGGACGGCGGTCAGGCTCAGCAGGCAGAGCAGCAGGAGCCCTTTGGTTTGTAGAGCGCGCATAGTGTATATCCCTTCTGTCTTGTGTAGAATAAGAATCGTCACTGCACCTATAATACACCCTTGGAATCCATATGTAAAGAGAAATATATATTAAAAATCTCTATTATAGGTGTGCGTAAGATTTATACTATACAGGAACGGAGGGCCGGAGTATGGATTATTTGAGTTGGTTTCCCGAGAGGATTGCGGAGCTGCGGATGCAGAAAAACGTATCTGCCCGGGATATGAGTCTTTCCCTGGGACAGAGTGCCAGCTATATCAATAAGATTGAAAACGGGCATATCATGCCGTCTATGGCCGGATTCCTCTATATCTGCGAATACTTCAATATGACGCCCCGGCAGTTTTTTGACGCTGAGGCGCACGCGCCTGTCTCTGTCAGGGAGATTCAGCGGCATCTGGAGCGCCTCACGCCAGCCCAGGCGGAGCATATCTTACAGGTGGTTCGGGATCTGGGGGAGAAAAACGAAAAACCTGGCAGAAAATGATAATTTCCTATTGACAAACCCTTGGTGTACGGATATAATATAAGTCGCGTTCCAAAGACAGCAGGGGGGCATCGCCCGTAAGTCCTGCCGAGGATTGCCGATCAGTTTTGATTAGCACGGTCTTTGCGTCCTGACGCAGGGACCGTTTTTCCGTTTCTTGAACGCACCTGATACCCCAGCGAAATCTAATGGAGGTGAAAACAAGAATGCCTAACGCAAAGGTTCTCAGCGAGAAGCAGGCCGTTGTGGCCGATCTGACCAACAAGCTGCAGAACGCCGCCGCCGGTGTGCTGGTGGACTATAAGGGCATCACTGTGGCCGAGGACACCGCTCTGCGCGCCGAGCTGCGCAAGAACAACGTCGAGTACGCCGTGGTGAAGAACACCCTGCTCCAGTTCGCCGTCAACAACTGCGGCATGAACGAGCTGGACAGCCTGCTCAACGGCGCT
>JAAZZJ010000423.1 GCA_014237695.1 Oscillospiraceae bacterium
GCAGATCGCCGCCATCTCTCCCGGCATGGTGAAGGTGGAGAAGAACGTGGTCCTGGTCCTGGTGGACTCCATCGAGCGCCCGGAGGAGATCGACGCCGCCCGCGCCCGGCGGGAGGCCGATCAGGCCCGGGAGATTATCCTGCAAAAAAAGAGCAGGCAGGAATATCAGATTGCCCAGGGCAACCTGGCCCGGGCCCTCAACCGCCTGCGCATCAGCTCCAGAGGCCTGGGATAAGCGAAAAAATCCCCCATACGGGCGGTTCAAAGCCCATAAGGGGGATTTTTTCTATAGCCGGAGCGGCTTCCGCTGAAAACTTCACAGGCAGTCCGGCGGTACGCGCTGCCCTCCCCGGGGCCTCACCCCTGGGGCCGGACCGCGACGCTCTCCACCGGTACGCTGCCAAACAGCTTCAGCTCCTCGCCGTCCGCCAGCAGGCGGATCTCCTCGACGGAATCGATGGAGTACAGGGAATCCGCAAGGGACCAGAGAATCATCTGCTGGGTCTGCCCGTCCTGGGGCAGCAGCGCCAGGGACGATGCCGGGAGGCTCAAATAGCAGACGCCGCTGTCCACCCGGACATAATTGATGGCGAAGCCCTCGGGGACCGCCCGCAGCAGCTCCCGGCTCTCCGGTCCCTCCAGCAATGCCGCCACCAGGGCCTCCGCCAGGGTCTGCCCCTCGTACAGGGAGAGCATCCGCTTTTCCGCCGCCAGCGCGCCGTCGGCATTGAGAAAATACAGGCTGACCTCCACCGTCTGCAGCACGTCCCCCATGTCGGAGAGCAACACGTCCCGCTCGTAAAACACCTGCTTGGGCTGCTGGCCCAGGGGACGGCCCTGGGCGGTGACTGTCACCGCCCGGACGCTGTCCAGCGCGGTGAGGGACAGGGTCAGGCAGTAGTCCGCCAGGGCCAGCTCCACCCCGGAGAGGTCCCTGATCTCCCCGCTGAAATCCACATAGGCTGTCCGGTCCCGCAGTTCCAGACCCAGCAGCTCCACACCCTCCGGAAGCGGGCTGTACATGGACTCGTCCCCGGGTCCCGCCATCAGCCGCTCCACCACGGCCTGGGCCTCCGCCAGATCGTCCGCTCCCTCCGGCAGCGCCAGGCTCTCCCAGCGGGCCCCGATGCGGTCCGCGCCCCGGGCCTCCTCCTCCGGCAGCAGGTAGTAGACCAGTACGCCTTCCGTCCCCTGCTCCGGCCCGGCGGGGGCGGAGCAGGCCGTCAGGAGGACCAGGAGGGACGCCAGCAGAGACATCCTCCTCTTGTTCACAGCTCCTCCTCCCCCCTCTCCATGCTGGGCAGGGTCACGATAAACCGCGTGCCGCCGCCCTCCACGTTCTCCGCCCGGATGGCTCCCCCCCGGCGGCTGACGGTGTCGCTGACGATGCTCAGTCCCAGTCCGGTGCCCCCCGCGGCCCGGGAACGGGCCTTGTCCACCCGGTAGAACCGCTTGAAGACATTGGACAGGTCCTCCGCCGGGATGCCGATGCCGTTATCCTCCACCGTAAGAATGGTGGACTCCTCCCCGGGCTCCGCCGTGACACGGACGCGGCCTCCAGGCCGGTTATACTTGATGGCATTCTCCGCCAGGTTATAGAGGATCTGGTGCAGCTCCCCCTCGGTGGCCAGCACCACCGCGCCGGTGATGCTCACGATCAGCAGCTCCACCCCCTTCTCCTCCGCAACGGGGCGGAGCATCCGGGCCACCCGCTCCAGCACCGGAGCCACCTCCACCAGCCGGGGAGCCTCCGCCACGCCGCTGTCCAGGCGGGTCAGGCGCAGCAGGTCCTCGGTAATGCGGCTGAGACGCTCCGCCTCGTTGCCGATGTCGCTGACAAACTCCCGGGCGGTGGCGTTGTCCATGTTCTCGTTCTGGAGAATGGAGTCCGTCAGCAGACGGATGGCCGCCAGGGGCGTTTTCAGCTCGTGGGAGGCATCGGAAACAAACTGCCGCCGGGCGCTCTCCGTCTCCTGGAGGCGGTCCACCAGGTCGTTGAACTCCCCGGCAATCTGGGTATACTCATC
>JAAZZJ010000424.1 GCA_014237695.1 Oscillospiraceae bacterium
AAATACCGCCCTCCGGCATCAGACCGGAGGGCGGTATTTTCTGTTTACAGATTCCGCAGGGCGGCTTCCAGCGCCGTCTTCTGGGTAGTCCCCTCGTCCTTCATCTTGATGACCCGGGCGGGGCACCCGGCTACCACGGCGTTCTCCGGAACATCCTCAATGACCACCGCACCGGCAGCCACCACGGCGTTTTTCCCAACGTGGACGCCCTCGATGACCACGGCGTTGGCCCCCACCAGGACGCCGTCCTCCACGATCACCGGCGTGGCGCTGGCGGGCTCGATAACACCCGCCAGGACTGCCCCGGCCCCGATGTGGCAGTTGGCTCCCACGGTGGCCCGGCCGCCCAGGATGGCCCCCATGTCGATCATGGTGCCCGGTCCAATGACCGCGCCGATGTTGATAACGGCCCCCATCATGATGACGGCATTGTCGCCGATCTCCACCTGTTCCCGGATGATGGCGCCGGGTTCAATGCGGGCGTTGATGTTTTTCAGGTCCAGCATGGGGATGGCGCTGTTGCGCCGGTCGTTCTCGATGACCATATCCTCGATGCTGTCCACATGGTCCGCCAGAATGGGACCCAGCTCTCTCCAGTCCCCGAAGATCACCTTGCTGGCCCCCTCGCCGAAGACCTGGGCGGAACCGTAAGCAATGGGCTGGCGCTCCTTAACGTAAACCTTCACCGGCGTCTTCTTCTCCGCAGAGCCAATATAGGCGATAATTTCCTGTGCGTTCATCATGCTTCCTTCCCTCCAAACAGAATGTCCTGCAATTCATACCGCCCCTTGGGCAGCAGGTACAGCTTTCTGGCGGCATGGAGCGCCCCGTTGACAAAAATCTGCCGGGAGGACGCCCGGTGGGTGATCTCGAATACCTCGTCGGGCCCGAAAAAGCTGACCGTATGGGTTCCCGCCTCGGTGCCGCCCCGGAGAGAGTGCATACCGATCTCTTTCTTTTCCCGCGGGCCGGTGATTCCGCGGCGGCCATAGACCGGCTTCCGTTTATGGCTGGGGTCCACCGCGTCCAAAAGGAGCTTGGCGGTGCCGCTGGGGGCGTCCGCCTTCTGGTTGTGGTGGGTCTCAACGATCTCGATGTCAAAATCCTCCAGCGTTCCCGCCACCTCCTCCAGGGCCCTGCGGAACACGGCCACCCCCAGGGAGTAGTTGGCGGAGTGGATCACCGGGGCGAAGCACCCCAAATCGTCAAAGACCGCCAGCTCGGCCTCGCTGAGGCCCGTGACGCCGGAGAGCAGGGGGGTGCTGGTGGCCCGTACATAGTGGGCTACGGCGGGAAGGGCGGCGGGGGCGGAGAAATCAACGGCAACGTCCGCCACCCGTCCGATGGTCTCCAGATCCGAGAGGTTGCCGATGTCGATGACACCTCCCAGAGAGTCCCCGGCGGCCAGGGCAGTCTGTTCGATCATCCGGCCCATACGGCCGTGCCCGATGAGAAGGATCTTCACTGGACCAGCCCCGCTTTCTCCAGCAGGGCGCGCAGCTGGGCGGTGTGGGCCTCGGTCATCTCGCACAGGGGCAGGCGGAAGGGTCCGACTTCCTTGCCCATGAGATTCAGGGCGGTCTTCACGGGGATGGGGTTCACCTCCATGAACAGGCCGTTCATCAGATCGAGATGTTTCACTGCCATTTCTACAGCCTGTTCCCGGCGGCCCTCCAGATAGTCCATGACCATCTCATGACATTCACGGGGCATGATGTTGGCCCAGACGGAGATCACGCCGCTGCCGCCGATGGACAGCAGAGGCAGGGTGATATCATCGTTGCCGCACCAGAGGGCAAAATCCGGGCCTACGCAGTGGGCGATCTTCATGGCGTAGGACATATCCCCGCTGGCCTCTTTGATGCCGCAGATGTTGGGGTGCTTACTGAGCCGCTCCACATTCTCCGCGGAGATGGCACAGCCGGTTCGCCCGGGCACGTTGTAGAGGATGCAGGGGATCTTCACCGCATCGGCCACCGTAACGAAGTGGCGGCAGATGCCCTCGGCGTTGCCCT
>JAAZZJ010000425.1 GCA_014237695.1 Oscillospiraceae bacterium
ATGCCCCGTGGCGATGTATGGGATATCCAGCTCGTCCGCACGGCGGGCAAGGGCCTCGAACTTGATTGTCCGGTTGCACTGGACGCAGGGATTGGGCGTGCGGCCAGCCCGGTAGCTCTCCACAAAATCGTCCATCACGCACCGGCGGAAAGCATGACTGAAATTGAAGACATAGTGGTCCATACCCAGCCTGCGGCAGGTCCTGCGGGCATCCTCCACCGCTTCCAGGGAGCAGCAGGTTCCTTCCTGGGATTCGCCAATATCTTCGTTGTCATACAGCCGCAGGGTGCAGCCTACCGGCTCATATCCCGCCTCCCGCAGCAGCAGGGCGGCGGCGGCGCTGTCCACGCCGCCGCTCATGCCTACCAGAACCTTTTTCTTTTCCATGGCAGTCCTCCAAGATGCAGAACCAGTCTTCACAGCCGCTGACACTGCCCAGCCGAATGTTTATCCCCCGGGTATGAATACAGGTTCTTAATCCAGATACTTCTGGGTAAACGCCTGCTTGGGCAGAACGTCTGACAGCTCCACCAGCGTGCGGTTGAAGCCGCCCGACAGCTCCACCAGGGGCAGGGCGGTTCCCAGGCGCTGAGGAACCCGGCGGTTGGGCAGGGATACCGTTACCGTAGTGCCCTTTCCCACCTCCGATGCCAGCGCCAGGCTTCCGCCGTGTTCCCTGGCGATTCTCTGGCAGATGGGCAGGCCCAGGCCCAGGCCGTGAGGCGGCGGGTCCAGCCGGCCGGGCTGGCGGCAGCGGTCAAACACGGTGTCCAGCAGGTGAGGGGGGATACCCCGCCCTGTGTCGGACAGGATCAGGTAGACATAACCGGATTCCACCCGGACCTCCAGAGAGACACGCTTGTCCCCGGTTCCAATAAACTTGAAGGAATTGGACAGCAGGTTCAGCAGCAGCCGCTCGATACGCTCGCTGTCCACCGCGATGATGTGGCTCTCCTTCCCGCATCGGAAGTCCAGCTGAATCCCTACAAGTCCGGCGGGCGTCTGGGCGCGGTCCATGACGGACCGGCAGATTTCCACAATGTCGTCGTTCACCAGACCCGTATCTGCGGGCCGCTCCGGTTCGGAGGCGTCTGCGAGGTTATTGGCCAGGCGGAGGATCCGGTAATAGCTCTGGCACAGCACCGCTGCGTTCAGATCGGTTTCCCGTTCCTCGTCCCGGATATCCGGCGGGGCCAGGCGCGTAAGGGCGCTGTGGATGTTCCCCAGAGAGAGGCGCAGCTGGCTGGATACCTGCTGGAGTACCTCGCTCATCTGTTCGTCCTGATGAAAAAGCTCTGCTGACATTGGCCACCTCCTGTCAAAGTGCCGCTGCTGCTATTGTATGCGCCTGAAGGAAAAATCACCCGGTAAATTTCCCCAAATGGCCTGCGGCGCGGCCAGCGGCCCGGCAAACTTCCAAGAATCACAGATGCATCATAACAAAAATTTGTCGAAATTACAAGAAAATTTTAACTCTTTCAAGAATTCTACAAAAAAATCTTTTCTTTTGAAAATCTCCGGTGTATAATATGCCCAGATTGCCATATCATCTAGTTACTGGAAATTCCAATTAAAATTTTGAGAGGAGTCCTTTCTTATGAGCATCAAAGTTGGTATCAATGGTTTTGGCCGCATTGGCCGCATGGTCTTCCGCGCCAGCGTCAATCACCCTGAGATCGAAATCGTGGGCATCAACGATCTGTGCCCCGCCGATTACCTGGCCTACATGCTGAAGTATGACACCATGCATGGTCAGTTCGAGGGTACTGTCAGCGCCACCGAGAGCGCCATCGTGGTTAACGGCAAGGAGATCCCCATCTATGCCAAGCGTGATCCCGCCGAGATTCCCTGGGGCCAGCTGGGCGCCGAGTACGTCGTCGAGTCCACCGGTCTGTTCCTGACCAAGGAGAAGAGCGAGGCCCATCTGAAGGCCGGCGCCAAGAAGGTCATCATGTCCGCCCCCTCCAAGGATGACACCCCCATGTTCGTCATGGGCGTCAACCA
>JAAZZJ010000426.1 GCA_014237695.1 Oscillospiraceae bacterium
CCTGCTCCAGCCGGTCCTGATAGTGGTGCTTGTTGCTCTGGAAGGACTCGCGGGAGTCCAGAGCCAACAGCCGCACGGACTCCGTTCCCCGCAGGAAGCTGGTCAGGGCCATGACCTTGCCCCGGATGCCCTCTGCTGAAAGCACCGAGAGATTATCCGGCTGGATCAAAAAATAGACCAGTTCACTGCGGCCAACCTTCAGGCCGTTCTCTGTGAACTGGTCTATTCCCATGAGCTGCCGTGTGGCCAGCAGCCGCTTTTGTTCTTTCTTCTGTTTTCTATTCAAATCGTTCTCTCCATTCGTAGTACTGTTGATGCAGGAAAAGGAAACAGACCGCGTTGCGCAGGAAGTCCAGAATACTGGCATCCTCCATACGGATGCTGAGGAACGCATAAAGCACAGTCAGCACCAGCGGCAGCAGGAACCCCAGGGCGGCCAGCGCCAGGACAGAGAGAAGAAGTCCCACGCCTACCACCGCCAGGTCTTTCAGCTCCCACAGCCATAATGTTGGTTTTGCGGTCAGATTGTCGGGATAGATAAATATGAAAAACACCCCCAGTTATTTATTGAGTAAATGAATTTCTACAGGAATATTTCGTTTCTTACAGTTGTCGATCACATATTTTGTCCCGCGTGACAGTCCATCCCAGAAAGCCAGAACAAGGTCCGCGTTTTCGGTGATAGTGATGTTTTGCTTCAGCGGACAAAAATAGAAAAGGAAGGGGGGTGGAAGTACTTGGAAACGACAGGAGGATGATGCTGCATTCCCTCCAGCTGTAGTTTTAGAGATGAAGCAACCCGCGATGCAATCATTTTCGGGCTGCATCACGGGTTTTGACATTTCAGTTTTCCGGCAGCGCTGCCTTCTTATGCCGTTTCCTTTACTTTGCTATAGGAGAAAACGGCGGACTTCCCATAGTGATGGTTCGTGACCACTATGTAATCCGGCTCACAGTCGTGAATACTGCTGTTAAAGGTGATCTCGGCTTCATCGCCGGTGTGGAGTACCTTCATTTCATCGTCCCCAGATTCCGGCGGCAAGCACCAGAATCCCGCAATCCCGTCATAACTGTGATGGTGGATCTCGATTTCTCCCGACTTTACATAAAACCGGTAGGCCGTCTTTCCAGGGCCCTGAGAAAAATCGACCGCATAGCCATGCAGTGCCAAAACAGGGCGCAGGGTAACCGTTTTTTCTTCTTCCATATGCGACATCTTCTTCCTATAGAATGTGCTAATTGTTGGAACGGATCAATGATTTTTCAATTTCATCCTTCGTTTGCAGCAGGATGTTATAAAACTTTTCCCCATATCCCGTAAAAGGATGATCTTCATGATATATAAGGACATCATTATATCGATGACGGTTGTCCGGGCAAGGAATCTGCACCAGCTCATGCTGTTTCAGCACCGTCTCCGGCAGAGGCGAAACCCACATATACGTTGTTGGTACATTGCTGAGGAAATCAAATTGACTTCCCCGTTCATACAAGTAGATCCGCTTTCCTTGTTGTTCCCCGTCGGAAGTTTCTGCGTGCTCCGGTAAATATGCGTCGCTGACATCGCCATGCAGCAACTCCGTATATCCCTTCAGGTCGCTGGGATGGATTTCGGGCCAGGAGGCCAGCGCTGACTTTTGGGAAACGAGAAGCATAGGCTTGCAGGTTGATTTGCCGGTCCTCCAGATAGAACTTCTGGCTGCTGGGGTTGGCCATAAGGCCCGCCGCAGCCTGTGTTGCAGGACCGCTGACGGCGATCCCCGCCAGGATGCCCGCCGTTACCAGGGCAATTTCTTTTCTTCTGCTCATGATCGTTCCTCCTCATATTGTAATGGTTTTTCCTTTTGCTAACACTACAATATCGCAGAAAGCGTCACAAGTCCAGCAAAACAATTGCAAACTTACGGAGAAGAAAAGCAAGTAAAACGAAGCAATTTACACAACTTCCGCGCCGGTGACGCACCAGCGGAAGTCCCGCTCATCCCGGACGCAGGTATATAGGGT
>JAAZZJ010000427.1 GCA_014237695.1 Oscillospiraceae bacterium
CAGCACCAACCGCGCCGCCCTGCGGTACGCCCGCGTCCTGTGGAAGAAGTACAACTGCCAGCGCGGAGGCCGGAAGCTGGCCTACCGCTTCAAAATAGTCTCTCGGATACTCGAGTAGAAGAGGCAGCGGTCCGCCGCAGGGCCTGGAGCACACGCAGGGAGGAGCGTGATTGTCGAAAACGGGCGCAATAACCCAGACGCAGGCAAGTGCATCTTTTTTGAAATATGCAGTTTCAGACGTTACCAGAGGATAGCCGCAAAACCGGTGACCTGTGGCTGTTCCCAGGCAAAGAGATGGAGGAGCATCATGGACACATAGAGGCGGCAGTACCACATTTTGGTGGAGCGATGATGACCGTCTTCCAAATGAAGATCCTCTTTCAAGCGCTTGTTGCAGCGTTCGGAAGATGTGCGGGCCTTGTATTCGTTTTTCCACTGCTCAGAATCACGTGGCGGGATGTTGATCAGTCTGGGGTTATCTTTCCGGACAAGATGGACCGTCCTTCCAAATTTGGAATCAGAGCACGGCTCGGCGCAAGAGCAGAGGCGGGAGGTGCGGTTCATAAGAGGGCAGCGGTACTTGGCCCGGTATTTGGCGTATTCAATGCCGTCATGGCGCATCTTGAGACCGGCGCGGCAGATCGGAACGCCGTCAGGGCCGATGGAGAAATCGTCTTTATATTTGAGCTTGGTTCCACGTTTGTCGTTGAGGTCAATGAACGGCGTGATGCCCTCCTTACGGCAATACTCGTAAAGCGGCATAGCGTCGTGAGCGGAGTCCAGAAGGAGCTTGGAAATCTGGAGGTCTGGTAAAAAGGACTTCATGGTGAAGAAGCATTGGAGGAATCCCAGAGAATCGTGGCGGGAAGCAGGATTGAGCAGAGGAAAAAGCGGCAGATCATTCACAGAATCAGACGCGGTAAGCAAATAGAGGTCGTAACCGTGGTAGAAGCAGCCTCTATGAGAATCCCATCCAATATCGCAGTCGGGCTGGGAGTAATACCGGTCGCATTCACAGTCGGTGATTCCCAATTCTCTGCAATTGCACAGCCGATGCTTTCGCTGTTGTGCGGAGGTAACAACGGGCGTACCGTCGCCGGAAAGGGCCAGCGCCCCAGGGTCAATGAGGCCCCTTTGTACAGATTCCTCCAGGAACAGCTTCTCAAAGGCCTTGAAGAGGAGGGAGAAGGGCTGCTCCTGAGAAGGAGGCTCCGTCTGGAGCTGGGACAACAGCTGGTCAACCGTGAGTTTCTCCACAGAAACGGCCTTTTCTCCCTTCTTCTCTGGCTTTTTCACCTTGGATTTTGGCGGATGCTCGTGGGGGGAAAGGTTGTCCTCGTTGAACTGCCAGAGCCGGGAAAAGAAATCGTAAAAGGTTCCAACGCCGGGCGTATCGCCGGGTTCAAATCCGCTGATGATTGCGTAGGCCGGAACAAGCCGCAGCTGCTCCACCCACTCTGTAATGGCTGGATGATTCACTGCGATGGACAGCAGATAGGAGCGCAGCATACAGGACGCAGGTCTGGGCCGGGGGCCAAACTTTGAGTAGCAGTCCCTCATAAGCGTATCAACGCCGGTGAGATCCTTGTTCCAAAAACGCTCCGCAATTTTCAGAACGCGATCCGGCAAACTGTTCGCTTCCGGGTAGTGTTTACGGAGCTGCTCAACAACAAAGTTCCGGTAGGCCGCATGGCCGCCGGGATAGGTAGGATACACAATCATCACCCCTGTTTCAAATGCAAGTTACCTTTGAAACAAGGGCGCGAAGCGCCGCACATTTTTGCCCCTTTGTCAAGCCTTTTTCTTAAAAATTTGTGGGTGATTTTGTGAAAAACGAATCTCTATCCCCTGTGTTTTCAAGGGATAGAGATTCCGAGAGGCTATCCATTCTGAAAAGGAGGTTTCCAATGACACAGGCCGTCACCTATCAACGAGAAACAAAGTCTGTACCCTTTCAAGGGAAAACCATTGTGCTGGAAAGCCTCACGCCGGTACTTTCCCCG
>JAAZZJ010000428.1 GCA_014237695.1 Oscillospiraceae bacterium
ACGAGGGCACCAGCGCTCTAGACCAGCGAAACGCGGACATCGTGGAAAAGAGCCTCCTCGCCAACCCGGACCTGACCCTCATCCTCGTCAGCCACCACCTTACCCCGGAACGGAAGGAACAGTTTACCCAGGTCTTCGACCTCCAGCCGCCCTCCCTGTGCGCGTGACCCCCAACGCCGCCTCAAAAATCTGCCTCCCCGCCCTTTACAAACCAGAAATTTTGTTCTATAATAAGGGTTAGAAACAATGAGGAGCGATCGCAATGCACGGAAGAGCCAATACCTGCTGTTTTACCGGCCACCGGCCGGAGAAGCTTCCCTGGGGGGCCGATGAAACGGACCCCCGCTGCGCCGCGCTGAAGCGGAAGATCCGCGACGCGGTGGAGTCCGCCTATGACGGCGGGATGCGGCATTTTATCTGCGGCATGGCCCGAGGCTGCGACTTCTATTTTGCGGAAGCCGTATTGACCCTGCGCCGGGAAAAAGGGGACGTCACCCTGGAGGCCGCCATCCCCTGCGCCGCCCAGTCCGGCGGCTGGCCGGAGGCGGACCAGGCCCGCTGGCACTCCCTCTTGGCCCAGTGCGACCTGGAGACCCTGGTCCAGGAGCAGTATACCAGGGGCTGCATGCTCCGGCGCAACCGGTACATGGTGGACCACAGCGCCCTGCTCATCGCCGTCTACGATGGCGTCAGCGGCGGCACCCGCCACACGCTGGAATACGCCATACGTCAAAAAGTCCCCTTCCTGGATATCCCGCCGGTCGTTACGCAATAAGGAAACGCCCCCTCCCTCCCCTTCCGGGAAGAGAGAGGGCGTTTCCTTGCCATTGCAGGAACTTACGCCTTGTAGTACGCCCGCACTGCCTCCGCCAGGAACCCGGCGGCGCCGGGGGCCACCGCCTCATAGTAGTCCGTGAAGCGCTCGTCCTGGACGTACATCTCCGCCATGCCCACGTGGGCCTGCGCCGTCACCGCCCCTGCGGGCCAGTAGTGTGCCAGCCACGCGGCGTGGAGCCGCACGGCCTCCCGGGCCTCCTTCCCGGCGGGATCACCCGTCCGGACCGCCCGCCGGAGGGCGGACTTGTACCCTTCCTCGTCGGCCTGAGTCTGCTCCCACTCCTGCTGGGACATGCCGCTCAGCCGGGCCGTATGCTCCTCCACGGCCTCGTCTCCGTACTTCTCCCGAAGCTCTTTCCCATAAGCGGCCTCGTTTTCCGCAATGATCTGCCGCTTCATGCCCTCGAATTTCTTTTCGTCCATCATGGTCGTTCCTCCTTCTAAGTCGTTCAATGTGATCTGAACGGTGCGGATCAGCGCGTCCACCTCCCGCCGCCGTTCCCGGAGGCGCTGTAAATGTTCCCGCAGGGCGGCCTCCCGGTCAAATCCCGGCGCGTCCAGCAGGCTCCTGATCTCCTCCAGCGGCAGACCCATGTCCCGGTAGAGGAGTATCTGCTGGAGCCGGTCCACTTCCCCGTCCCCATAGAGGCGGTAGTCGTTCTCCCTGCCCCTCCGGGGGCAGAGCAGACCGATGGCATCATAGTAGCGCAGGGTCCGGGGCGTCAGCCCCGTGAGCCGGGCCAGTTCCTTTACGGTATACATCCTTTCACCTCCTGAAATCAAGGATAGACCATGACGCGGCGTCAAGGTCAAGAGGTTTTTTCATTTTTCCAGGACAAAATTTTTGTTTTTGAACAGCGCGGGGTCCGCGGCATACCGCAGGGCAAGCTCCTCATCGTTGGCGAGGAAGCCCTCGTACAGCTCTTTTGGTATTTTCTGCGGTGAGACCCGCTCATAGATCGGTATATTCAGCGTGTGCTTACACTTTTTGCACTGATAGATCAGCCAGACATCCAGCTTGTTCTTGTTTGCGTTCACCCGGAAGCGCCGGGTGGAAATAAAGGTCATTTTTTTACCGCAGTGCCCGCATTTATGGACCACTCTGCATTCTTTTTCTGTTGAATAGCGCATCGTATCTCCTGTTTTTCTTTCCGATA
>JAAZZJ010000429.1 GCA_014237695.1 Oscillospiraceae bacterium
TACGCGCGTATAGAAAAAATCGGGCTGTTGTCCATCCTTTTGTCCAGAAAGGAATACGGAATGCGGGAAAAACAGATTGAACAGAAGCTGGTGCAGGAATCCAGGAAAAGCGGCGGCATCTGCCCCAAGTTTACGTCTCCTGGCTTTGCCGGGATGCCGGACAGACTGCTGCTCCTGCCGCATGGCAGGATGGCATTCGTGGAACTGAAAGCGCCGGGGCAGAAACCGGGGCCGCTCCAGGCGGCACGCCACAGGCTGCTGCGGGGACTTGGGTTCAGGGTATATGTACTGGATGACGAGGGGCAGATTGAAAAAATAATATCAGAGATTGGGGGTGATGCCTTATGAAGTTCGTACCACACAGCTATCAGAGTTTCGCAATCGAATATATCAAAAGCCATCCGATAGCGGCTGTCCTGTTGGATATGGGCTTGGGCTGAGGGCAAGACAGGGATAACGCTGACCGCACTCAACGACCTTTTGTTTGATAGCTTTGAAGTCCATAAGATTATCGTTATTGGCCCATTAAGGGTGTCAAGGCATACATGGCCTGCGGAAATTGAAAAATGGGATCATCTGAAGGGACTGAAATACAGCGTGGCGGTCGGGACGGAAAGTGAAAGGCTGTCGGCACTCCAGAAACAGGCGGACATTTACGTCATCAACCGGGAGAACGTGCAGTGGCTGATTTCTGAAAGCGGAATACCGTTTGACTTCGACATGGTGGTGATTGATGAGTTATCATCCTTCAAAAACCACCAGACGAAGCGGTTCAGGGCGCTGATGAAAGTCCGGCCGAAGGTAAAGCGCATCGTGGGGCTGACAGGGACGCCGAGCAGCAACGGCCTCATGGATTTATGGGCGGAGTTCCGGCTGCTGGACATGGGGGAGCGGCTTGGCAGGTTCATCGGGCAGTACCGCACTTCTTACTTCCGGCCGGATAAGCAGAACGGGCAGGTGGTATTTTCCTACAAGCCGCTGCCTGGGGCGGAGAAGCAGATATACGGCAAAATCTCCGACATCACCATTTCCATGAAGTCTGACGACCACCTGCAGATGCCGGAGCTGATAAATTCCAGATACACCGTGTATCTCTCCGAGAAGGAGGATTCGCATTATGCGGATTTGAAGAAAGACCTCGTCCTTCAGCTTCCGGACGGTGAGATCACAGCCGCCAATGCCGCATCCCTTTCCGGGAAGCTGTCGCAGATGGCGAACGGCGCAGTCTACACGGATGCCGGGGAGACGGTCGCCATCCATGAGCGGAAGCTGGACGCACTGGAGGACATCATCGAGGCGGCGAACGGAAAGCCGGTGCTTGTGGCTTACTGGTTCCGGCATGACCTGGAACGCATCACGGAACGGCTCCACAAGCTGAAAATACCATGTTCCAGGCTGGATACGGACGGCAGCATCCGGAAATGGAACGCCGGGGAAATCCCGGTGGCGCTGATCCACCCGGCATCCGCAGGACACGGCCTCAACCTCCAGGGCGGAGGGAACACGCTGGTGTGGTTCGGCCTTACCTGGTCACTGGAATTATACCAGCAGACGGTGGCGAGGCTGTGGCGGCAGGGGCAGGAATCGGAAACCGTGGTGGTGCAGCACATCATCACGAAAGGCACCATAGACGAGCGGATCATGAAAGCTCTTTCCGAAAAGGACACCACGCAGGCCGCACTGATCGATGCGGTGAAGGCAGATTTAGATTTATAAGCCAATCCATGAAAATCAATGACAATCCATGCCAATCCGGGAGAAATAAAAATATTTAACAGGAGGCATCAGCTATGGGAATCATATGGCAGTATTTAGACAAAAGGGGCGCGACCGCCAATGCACTGAGGGATTACGGGAGGATGGAATTCATCATCAGCCACACGGACGATGAGATCAAGGCGGCATACCAGAAGATGGGAGGCATCAGCAGCCCGCGGCCTGACGGTATGCCACACACGCACAATCCCCATGCGGCGGAGGAC
>JAAZZJ010000430.1 GCA_014237695.1 Oscillospiraceae bacterium
ACGCTGGTTCTCCCCGCAGGCGGGGAGAACCAGAACGAATATCAAGCATAGAGTAAAAAGTATAAAATTATTTTGAGCTGGTTTCATGCTTAATAGCGAACCCGTGTGGAAAAATCACGGCATCCATGACACTCAAATATAATGTAACGGATGCCATTCTCCCACTTAAACCCCATATCGGTCGTCACCGTACCGCAGTACGGGCACACCGGAGCCGCCGGCTTCCTGGGCTGGATCGTCTCCTCGCAGCAGGTCCCGTCATGGACATGCTCATCCGCGCCGTAGGCGGCGGCGGTCACGGCCATGAGGGAGAAGGCCATCACCAGGGTCAGAATCAGCGCTGCCAGTTTCTTTGTTTTCTTCATTTCGGTTGCCTCCCATAATAAAATTATTCCCGCAGACGGGGTCCCCGATATCTGCTTTCTGCGCTCCGCCCGGGCGTGGGGCCGCGTCCTTGATGACCATATAATACCATATCCTGCTCCGCCTGTACAGAGCGTTTCCTGCAAATTGCTCACTTTTTTATCCAAATTTGCAGGGAACGCCTAGTTTTTGAAAATTTTTTGTTGACGCGGGGGAAGAAATCCTTCATACTGGAGCTATCCTTTATTATACAGGAGGAACAAGTTATGCAGGAAGTATTGATCGGTGAGTACATGAAAAACCACCGGGAAGCACATGGCATGACCCAGTCGGAACTCTGCGCGGGCATCTGCGACCCCTCGACGCTGTCCCGGCTGGAGCGGGGCAGGCAGACCCCCGGCCGGGACACCATCTACGCGCTTCTGCACCGTCTGGGCCTGCCGGAGGACCGTGTTTTCGTGCTGGTAACCGAGCATGACGTGGAGATCAGGAAGCTGAAACAAGAGATTAAGGCCCATATGATCGAATTTGAAAAAGCGGACCAGGGGGACAGATCCCGGCTCCGGGAGCAAATCCTGCCGGAGCTGAAGCGGCTGGAAGACATCACGGCAGAGGACGACATGATTAACCGGCAGTGCATACTGTCCGCCCAGGTAACCCTGGGAACGCCGGACGGACCCTACCCCCCTGCCCAGCGGAGGCGTCTGCTGGAAAAGGCGATCCGGATGACAGTGCCCGGCTTTTCTCTGGATAAGGTGGAAAGCTTCCGGTACCGGCTGACGGAAATGACCCTTATCAACATGCTTGCCCGGACTTTTTCCATGGAGGGAAAAAGAGAAGAAGCAATCGACCTTTACAGACGACTGCTTCAACATATCGAAGAAAATGGACGGGACCTGGAGGATTTCCCCGGGCTGTTTTGCCTGATTGCCCATAATTACGCCATCAATCTGGGTCTGGCTGGCAGATATCCGGAAGCGCTTAAGCTGGCGGAGCAGGGACAGCAAGTTAGCGTTCGGTATGGAAGTTACCTTTTTCTGCCCGGCTTTTTAGCCACCCAGGCAGAATGCCAGTTCTTTCTGGGTGAACGGGAGAAAAGCGCTGACTTGTATACCAAGGCCGGGTATCTTCTTAAAATTATCGAAAACCAAAGAGACCTTGACGCTATCCGCAAAGAAATGTATGAACACCTGAAAATGGATCTGCCATTTTAGTCAATTGTAGCATCTCCTCTATCGGTTTCCCCCAGAAACAGGGGCATAACCGGCGGCTCCTCCGGCTCCGCAGGCTCCTCGATGACCGGCGGGTCCACGGGTATCGGCTCGTCCGCCGCCAGCGCCTGTCCGGGCAGCAGCGACAACCACAGAAGCAAGGAGAGCAGTAAAGAAATGCACTTTTTCAGTATAGCGGCGTCCCCTCTCTTTTTATGGGTACATTATACACCATTTCTTTTCGTTTGTACAGGGCGTTCCCTGCAAATTTCTCAGAATTTGCAGGGAACGCCTGATTTTTTTCAATTTTTTTCAAACGGGTCAGGGATGGTAACTGCCCGCCTTTCCGACATATAGTCGAAGCAGTTGAGAATCGGTAAAAAGGAGGCGAGGGAAAACCGGGTGT
>JAAZZJ010000042.1:0-4344 GCA_014237695.1 Oscillospiraceae bacterium
ATGACCCCCTCGGACCTGCTGGGACGCCTGCCCGCCGCGTTCAAAGAACTGGAGGAATAAAAAGGAGGAGAACCCTGTGCGAAAAGCGCTGCTTTTTGCACCAATGCTGATGCTCCTGCTCACCGCCTGCGGCGGCGGAGGGGAGAAAGTGGACCCGGCGGCGGAATTGCAGGCGCAGTATGCCGCCCTTGGCTCCGCCACCATGGAGGCGGACGTCATCTGTCACTATGCCGGTGAAATTCGCACCTATACCCTGCTGTGCGCCTATACCCCGGCGGAGAGTACGGTTACGGTGCTGTCCCCCGCCAACCTCTCCGGAATTTCCGCCACAGTGGCGGACGGAAAGCTCCATCTGAACTATGAGGATATTTCTCTGGACGCAGGAGGCTACTCCGCCGCGGCCATCTCGCCGGTGGCGGCGCTGCCGCGGCTCATGGCGGCGGCAGGCAGCGGTTACCTCACAGAGCAGAGCGAGGAGACCGTGGGGGAACGCAGCTGCCTCCGGCTGGCCTGCGACCTGCCGGATGACAAGGAGACCGTATACACCACCTGGTTCGACCAGGAGACCCTGCTGCCCCTGCGCAGCGAAATCACGACGGACGGGGAGATGGTTTTCGAAGTCGCCTGGAACCGGTTCGAGGTGACCGGGCAGGCCGCTCCGGAGGATACCCAGACCACTCCGCCCCCGGACGAAGCGCAGCCCGAGGGGGAGGACTCCGGGCAGACCGCTCCGGAGGACCCTGCCGCCCCGGCGGAGAACGGCACGCAGCCCGCGGAAGACACCTGGACCGAGGCCGAGGAGGCGGCGGCCTACGCCGCAGCGGAGGAGTAGCCGCGCTGCTCCTTCCCCGGCTATACAGAAGAAAAGAAGGATAGGATATATGGACAGCACACTGAGACGGACCTGGGCGGAGATTGATCTGGACGCCCTGGCCCACAATTACCGGGCCCTGCGGGCGCGGATGGGGGAGCAATCCCGCTTCCTGGGCGTGGTGAAGGCGGACGCCTACGGCCACGGGGCCGTGGAGGTATCCCGGACCCTGGAGGAGCTGGGGGCGGAGTACCTGGCGGTGTCCAATCTGGACGAGGCGCTGGAGCTGCGTCAGGGAGGCGTGTCCCTGCCCATCCTCCAGCTGGGACTGACTCCGGCGGACCAGACGGCCCAGGCCATAGCCTGCCGGGTGACTCAGGCGGTGTGGAGCGAAAGCGCCGCCCTGGCCTTCTCCCGGGAGGCGCAAAGGGCGGGGGGAACATTGAAGATACACATCAAGCTGGACACCGGCATGTCCCGGCTGGGCTTTCCCTGTGACGGCGGGAGCTTTGATGCGTCCTTGGAGGCCATCCGCCGGGTGTGCGCCCTCCCGGGACTGGAGGCAGAGGGGATCTTCACCCACTTCGCCGTGTCCGACGAGGCGGACGAGGACAGCCGGGCGTATACGCTCCGCCAGTACCGGCAGTTCACCGCCATGACGGAGTCCCTTGCGGGCAAGGGACTCGCCTTCGCCATCCGGCACTGCGCCAACAGCGGCGCGGCGGCGGGCTATCCCCAGTTTGCCTGCGATATGTTCCGCCCCGGCATCGTGTCCTACGGTATCGGCCACCAGGCGGAGGACCTGGGCCTGCGGCCGGTGATGACCCTGAAGACGGTGGTGGGCGCGGTGCGAGAGCTGCCGGAGGATACCGCCGTCAGCTACGGCTGCACCTTCCGCACCGCACGGCCCAGCCGGATCGGCGTCCTGCCCATCGGGTACGCCGACGGGCTCCACCGGACGCTGTCTAACCGGTGGCAGGTTTGGACGCCCTGGGGGACCGCGCCTATCGTGGGGCGCATCTGCATGGACATGTGCATGGCAGACCTCACCGGCCTGCCCCAGGTCCGGGAGGGCGGCGAGGTGGAGGTCTACGGAATCCATAACTCCGTCAACGACGCCGCCCGGCTGGCGGGGACCATCTCCTATGAGCTGACCTGCGCGGTCAGCAGGCGGGTGCCGAGAGTGTATTTCCGCAGCGGGCGGGAGGTGGCCCGGGAGCTGCTGCTGCGGGGATAAGGGCTGCCCGGCCGCCATGAAAAAGCGGGGAAACCGCAAATTGCGCTTCCCTCCTCCTGAGGGTATACTGAGACTGTACCCGGGATACGGATAAAACAGGAGGAGGACCTATATGATGACGGAAACCTACACGATCCAGGACATTGCCGGTATGACCGGCCTCAACGAGCGGACCATCCGCAGCTATCTGGCGGACGGCCTGCTCAAAGGCGAGAAGACAGACGGCGCGTGGCGCTTCACGGCGGAGCAGTTCGGTGATTTCCTGCGGCAGGACATGATCCGTGCCAGCGTCCAGGCCAAGGCCAACGGGGTGGTCTACGATTTTCTCATGACGGACCGGCGGAAGGAAAGCGCCGCCTGCCTGATCCTGGATCAGCCCTCGGCGGAGGATCAGGAGCCCGGACTGCGGGAGGCGCTGTCGGAACAGGTCAACCGGCTGGAGCTGCGCTGGGCCTACCGGTACCGGAACGGGATGGCACGGTCCATCCTCAGCGGTCCCCCGGCCGCGCTGGGCGAGCTGCTGGCCCGGATGAAAAACTGACCCAAAAGCATCGAAAAGCCCCCTGACGCGGGACATCCGCGTCAGGGGGCTGCGCTTATTTTTCCACGGCCAATTTGCCGTATATGTAGGTGTCCTTCCAAATGGGCTTCCCGCCCTCGTCTTTCCAGAAGTAGACATTTTGCAGCAAATGCGCCTCCCGACGAAAGCCAAGGGCTTCCAGCAGCTTCCACGAGCGGGTATTCAGAGGGTCGCATTCCGCGTATATCCTGTGGACTCCATCGGAAAACGCCTGCCGGATCAGGGCCTCGCAGCTCTCGGCGGCGTATCCCTTTCCCCAGTACGCCCTGTTGAACACATATCCGATCTCCAGCGCGCCGAACTCCCGCTTCCCCAAATAGACGTTGCCAATCATTTTCCGGGAGTCCTTCAGCTCAATGGCGATCATCTCGTCCGTCCCAATACGCCACGCGAGATTTTCCTCTGTTTCGGCCAGGGACATTGCCTTATAGGGCTCAAACGCTACGGTCTGCTCATCCGACAGGTATTCGAACAGGTCCTGCAAATCTTCTTTACGATATCTTCTCAGAATCAGACGCCCGGTTTCCGCTATGATCGTACGGTCCTCCATACAGCCTCCTCTTTCGCTCCGGCAGAGCCCCTCACGGCGCTATTTCCGATTGGAACAGCTCCAGCCACGCGTCCGCGATGAGCTGGTGTCCCGCCGGGGTGGGATGGACCCCGTCCAGCAGCCAATACTCCGGCGGACACCGCCTGCAGGCCTCGTCCAGGAGGGCCTGGAGGGGCAGAAAATGGGCACGGACCTCCCCGGCGACCTCCCGCACCGCCTGGGCGCGGAGGGCAACCTCACGGGAAAACGTCTCCCAGCTCCCGCTGGTCCCCGTGCCGGGCAGCACGAACGGCTCCATCAGCAGCAGCGTCACATCCGGCAGGCGGGCCAGGGTGTCCTCCGCCAGCATCCTGTAGACCCGGTAAAACCGCTCCGCGTCCACGCCGTTGCGGTCCTCTCCCAGCTCATGCCACACGTCGTTGACCCCCGCCAGCAGGCTCAGTACGTCCGGCCGCCAGTTCCAGCAGTCCCGCTTGATCCGGGCATAGATATCCACGCTGCGGTCCCCGCCGACGCCGGTATTCCGGAAGGTAAAGGCCCCGGGACGGCCGGCGCCCAGCCGGGCGCTGACAAGCAGGGGATAACCGGCCCCCAAGGAGTCCGGGCGGCTCCGGTCCCGGCCCGCGTCGGTAATGGAATCCCCAAGAAACAGAATCTTCATTGCGTATCCCCTCGTAACTTACATCGTCTGTGTCTGCCCGCCCTGGTCCCGCCGGTCCTTCTCGGGGTCCAGCGTGAGCTTGGGGGGCTCCGGATATCCGAAGTCCTTTGCTACGGAGGCGGTATCCCGCTTGAGCATGGCCTCCATAACCTTAATGTCGCTGGCCACGTCCATGGCATCGGAGGAATAGAGCTGATCCAGCTGGTGTTCAAACCCGGCCACAATCAGATCCATGGTCTGCTCAATACGCTCCTTGGCCTCCCGCAGATTTTCCCCCTCCACGCCGGTCTCCTCGAAGTCGGCGTAGGTGTCCAGCAGCTTCTGGGTCGTGGGGAGATAGTAGTCAAAGAAGGTGTGGATGGAGTTGCGTTTGGCCGGATGTTCCTCCACCTCCTTGAAAATCTGGGCGCTGACCTGCTCCAGCCGGTCAATCTTCCGGCTCAGCACGGGGTCCGCAATGCGGTCGTTGGCGTGGCGGATGTTCCGCAGAATGCCGGAGTAGCCC
>JAAZZJ010000042.1:4354-8374 GCA_014237695.1 Oscillospiraceae bacterium
TGGAGGCCCTCCTGGCCATCCTGGGCCTCCTGGTGGACCGTCTGGCCCTCATGGAGGCGGGTTCCCTGGTGGCTACCTTGGAGGTGGCCTCCTGGCCCTCCTGGCCCTCCTGGGGGGGGGGCTGGGCGGGCGCCTCTCGGACAACGGGCTCCTCCTCTTCCAGGGTAGCCCCGAAGCGGAGGAAATAGCCCCGCTCGTGGTCGATGTAGGCGTCCTCCCCCAGGTAGCCCTTGTCGATAAGCTTTTGCAGCTCCTTCTCTGCCTGGGCGGGCTTGCGGTTGACCCGCTTGGCGATCTCGTCAATGGGCATGGCGTCGGTGTTGCCGATGGCCAGGATGTACCGCTGGCTGCGCCGGGACATCTTATTGAGGTACTGCCCCCGGAAGAACATGAGTCCGCCCGCGCCCAGAAAGCCCAGGCTGGCGAAAAAGTTGTCAAAATCCACCCCATAGCCCCGGAGCGCTTCACTCATGATGTCCCCGGCGATACAGAAGCCAACAAACAGGGCGATCGCACCGAAGATCCGCAGCATCACCCCGGCGGGTTTGGTCCTGGGCTTTTTCTCCTTGGCGGGCTTTGCGGCGGCCTTGGCCGGGCGGGGCTGGGGCGGCGGAGGCGCCTGCCGGGCGGAGCGGCCCGCCCGCTCCACCTGCCGGGCGGCCCGGTCGATGGTGCGCTCCATCTGGGCCATAGCTCGCTCCACGGCCTGATCCACGGACTCACCGGCCTTGTCGAAGGCCTGGTCCACCTTGGTCTCCGCCTTGTCCACCCGGCTCTCCGCCCTGCGGATGGCCTGCTCCACGGCGCTCCGGGCCTGGGCGTCATAGGGGGCGGTCCGCGTCCCGGCGGCGCCGGTTCCCTTACCGGCCTTCTTGCCGTCGCTGAAGATGTTCAGGAACAGCAGGGCCAGGGCAATGGGCCACACTCCCACGGCAAAAAGGATGATAATCACTGGCCAGCTGTACCAGCCGGAGTTGCTCTTCTTCTGGATGGGCGGAGGCGTCTGATAGGGCCGTCTTGGCGGCGGGGTCTGGTAGGGGCCCCGGTTGGGCGGAGGCGGATAGCCGCCCGGAGGCGGCGTCTGGCCGTTATAAGGCCCGCCGGAGGGCCGGCCGCCCGTAAATTTCTCCTTGTCGTAATACTCTCCCATTTATTTGTCCTCCTTCTTCCGGAGCTTGGTCTTATTGCCTTTGCTGTCCACAATATAGGTGTGGTCCAGCTGCCCCTTGAGGCTGCCCACCACGGAGTCGATATATTCCCTGCGGAGGATGTCCCGCTCTTTTTGCTCCGCAGGGGTCAAGGGGCCTGCCTTCGCCTTCCGGGCCAGTTCGTTGATACGGTCGATCTTATGCTGCTCCATTGGGGCCGCCTCCTTTGTTTTCTTTTGACAGTCGGGGACTCCGCGCCCCCGGACCGTTGGCGGGATGCGGCTTCAAATATACCGCTCCACGGTGATGCCGGTTCTCCCCTTTTTGCTCAGGCCGCCTACCCCGGCGAGCTTCGCCTTTCCAAGTCCGCGTGCGGTGATTACCGCCCCTTCCCCCACCGGCTTGTCGCCCTTCAGGCAGGGGACATGGTCTAAACTCACCTTTCCGGCGGCAATCAGCTCCGCCGCGCGGCCCCGGCTCATGGAAAACGCCGTGGCTGTCACCGCGTCCAGCCGCAGGGAGGACACCGTGTCCCGGATTACCTTCACCTGGGTCTGGGGCACACACAGCGCCTCCCGGCCGATCTCCGTGACCGTCAGCTTCACCCGGCCCGCCTGGTCCCACTCCCGGAGGAAAAACTCCCGCAGGGGCGGCGCGGCCACAATATCCGCGCTGTGAGGGGACACCAGAATGTCCCCCACCCGCTCCCGGACGACACCCAGACCCATGAGGCTGCCCAGGATGTCCCGGTGGGTCAGGCCCTCCCCGCCATGGAAGGAGGCCCGGAGGAAGACCAGTTCGTCCCCCGCCGGTTCCTCCGCCCAGCCGGGGAGGAAAAGCAGAACGGTCCGCTCCGCCCCCTCATATCCTCCGTCAAAGAGATACCCGGACCGGACCCCGGCGGCGTTGAGCATGGCCTGAGCCAGCTGCCGCTCCCGGGGGGAGAGGAACACGGTGGCGCTGGGAATATTCTTGCGTTCCGTCTGCTCGTATTTGTCCCAGACGCGGGCCAGCAGCAGCCGGTCCTCCGGCTCCTGAGTGCATTTCGCTATAATTGCGTTCTTATCCATGTAAATTCTGCGTCCTGTATAACTGAGCGTAATCGCCGTTCTTCTCCAGCAGCGCCTGATGGGTACCCTCCTCGCTGACCACGCCGTCCCGGATGACCAGGATGCGGTGGGCGTTGCGGACGGTAGAGAGACGGTGGGCGATAATCAGGGTGGTGCGCCCCTTGGCCAGCTCGTCAAAGGCCCGCTGGATTTTGGACTCCGTCACGCTGTCCAGGGCGGAGGTGGCCTCGTCCAGAATCAGCACCGGCGGGTCCTTGAGGAAGATCCGGGCGATGGAAATGCGCTGTTTCTGCCCGCCGGAGAGGAGGGTCCCCCGCTCGCCCACGTAGGTCTCGAAGCCGTCGGGCATGGCCATGATATCGTCGTAGATCTCCGCCCGCTTGGCCGCGGCGATCACCTCGTCCACCGTGGCGCCGGGCCGGCCATAGCGGATGTTCTCCAGAATGCTGTCGGCGAAGAGGAACACGTCCTGCTGCACCACGCCGATGCTCCGGCGGAGGCTCTGCTGCTTCACGTCCCGCACATCGGTGCCGTCCAGCCTGATGCTGCCCGTGCCCGCGTCGTAGAACCGGGGGATGAGGCTGCACAGGGTGGTCTTGCCGCCGCCGGAGGGCCCTACCACGGCGATAGTCTCGCCGGGGTCCACATGGAGGGATACGTGGTGGAGGACCTCCGTGTCGTCCCGCTCGTAGGAGAAGGAGACGTCCTCCACATCAATGCGGCCCTTGACGTTTTTCAGCTCCACGGCGTCCGGCTTATCGGTGAGGTCCGGCTCCAGGCGCATCAGCTCCACAAACCTGGACAGGCCGGCGATGCCGTCCACCAGCATTTCGGACAGGTTGGACAGCTTGCGCAGGGGGTTGATGAAGGTGCTGGTATAGAGGCTGAAGGCGATGAGGTCGGCGTAGTTCATCTCCCCCTCCATGATGAGCCAGCCGCCCACGGAGATGACCACCACCGGCATAATGCAGGTGAAGAACTCCATGGAACACATAAACCAGCTCATCGCCCGGTAGCGCTCCTTCTTGGCGGTCTTGAACCGCTCGTTGGCGCTGAGGAACTTCCCCTTTTCCGAGTCCTCGTTGGAGAAGGCCTTGGCGGTGCGCATGCCGGAGATGCTGGACTCGATATCCGCGTTGATTCCCGCCATGTTGGCCTTCACGTTCTTGGAGGCCCGCATCATGCCCACGCGGTTCAGGTTGACCACAACGACAAACACCGGGATCAGAATCAGCATCACCAGGGCCAGCCGCCACTGAATAGTAAACATAATGACCACAGCGCCCACCAGGGTGACGCCGGAGATGAACACGTCCTCCGGCCCGTGGTGGGCCAGCTCCGTGATGTCGAAAAGCTCCGCCGTCATCCGGCTCATAAGGTGTCCGGTGCGGTTTTTGTCATAAAAGCCGAAGGAAAGGGACTGCAGATGGGCGAACAGGTCCTGCCGGATGTCCGCCTCCACCAGCACGCCGAAGGTGTGGCCCCAGTAGCACACCACGTATTGCAGGCCCGCCCGCAGCAGATAGGCCGCCCCCATGACGGCCATTACGGCGAAAAACGCCTGATACCTGCTCTCGGGAATCAGCTCGTTCAAGCATATGCGGGACACGAAGGGAAACAGCAGGTCCACGCAGGAAATCATCAGCGCGCAGGCCATATCCAGAAGGAAAAGCCCCATATGCGGTCTGAAATAGCTGAGAAAGATGCGCAGAAGGCTCTGGTTGCGGAAGTCGCGGGTACTCATGAAGGGTCCTCCGTTTTCTATTTCATCATAGCTTCTTATTGTAGCATATCCGGCTTTC
>JAAZZJ010000042.1:8384-11834 GCA_014237695.1 Oscillospiraceae bacterium
GGGTCAATCTTTAATTTTTTCCCCGGCCGGAAAAACCACGGCAGCGCAGAAGACCGTTTTTTCCACAATATGATTGCCTTTTCCCTCCACATCTGCTATACTTTTTCACATCTGGAATTTCTGAACCTGTATTCACAGCCGCCGCGCGCCGCCTGGCCGGTCTTTTTCCCGCCATCCCGCGGGAATCTTCACGCAGCCAGGACGGAAATCCGCCGTCAGTACGCAAGAGGGCAATCGGAAGCGGGCCCCGCAGATTTTTGAAATGGAGCATCGTTCATGAACACCTATGTCCTGATTTTTCTCATCACCTCCCTTACCGGCGCAGGAGGGCTGGCCCTGGGCGGCGCTCTGGCCGCCGCGGTCCGCAATCCCTCCGGCAGAGCCGTCAGCCTCCTGCTGCGCTTTACGGCGGGCGTCATGCTCAGCGTGGTCTGCTTCGACCTGGTGGGCGACGCGGCGGAGGCCTCCGATATCCTGCCCGTGCTGTGCTGGATCATCATCGGCTATCTGTGTACCTACCTGCTCAACTGCTGGATCGACAAGCAGGCCCACCACACCCACTCCCACGGCGGCCGGGAGCATGAACACCACGGCCATCATCATGACCACGGCCATAGCCGCGAGCATGACCGGAGCCGCCACGCCCCGGGCCATGACAACGGGGAGCTGTGCGCCTGCGGCCACCACACCCTCCACACGGCGGGGCTGGTGCTGGCGGCGGCAGTGGCCCTTCACAACGTCCCCGTGGGCATGGCCATCGGCGCCACCTTCGCCGGAACGGCCCACGGCGGCGGTGGCGGCGTCCTGGCAGCCCTCATCATCGGCCTGCACAACATCCCCGAGGGCATGAGCATCGCCACGCCCCTGCTGGCGGGAGGCGGCAGGCCCGCCGGAGCCATCGGCATCGCCGCCCTCAGCGGCCTGCCCACCATTCTGGGCGCTCTCGCCGGCTACGGGGCCGGCGAGATGAACCCCCTGCTGCTGGCGGTTTCCCTCAGCTTTGCCGCCGGGGCCATGCTGTACGTGATTTTTGGCGAGCTGCTGCCGGAGTCGGAGCAGCTGTGGCAGAGCCGGCTGTCCGGCCTGTCCACCATGCTGGGCATGCTGCTGGGCATGGCGCTGATCTTTACCCATATCCATTGAAAATAACAGGAGGAGTGTGTTGACTTATGGAGAAAGAGAGCAACCCGTCCGTGTCCACCCAGAGCCCTAAGGAGCTGCTGCAGGTGGAGAAATTCAGCCTGCCCCGCACCATCCACCTGATTCCCCTGGACTATATCGACGGCTTTGCCGTCCGCCCCGGGTTTTATGAGATCAACGGGGCCACCGCCATCCCCGGCGGCGTGAATTTCACGGTCTACTCCCACGGGGCCACCTCCATTGAGCTGCTGCTGTTTCACCGGGAGGAGGAGACGCCCTTCGCCGTGCTGCCCTTCCCCCAGAACTACCGCATCGGCAACGTCTACTCCATGATCGTCTTCAAGCTGAACATTGAGGATTTTGAGTACGCCTACCGGGTAGACGGACCCTATGAGCCGGAAAAGGGCAAAATCTTTGACAAGAGCAAGTACCTCCTGGACCCCTACGCCAAGGCCGTCACCGGTCAGAGCGAGTGGGGCAGCAGCTCCCCCCGGGGGCAGCACTACAAGGCCCGGGTAGTGAAGGACGACTTTGACTGGGGCGACCTGGAGTCCCCGCTTATCCCCATGGAGGACCTGGTGATCTACGAACTCCACGTCCGGGGCTTCACCAAGGACGGCTCTTCCGGCGTGAAGCACCCCGGCACCTTCGCCGGACTCATGGAGAAGCTGCCCTACCTCAAGGAGCTGGGGATCAACGCCATCGAGCTGATGCCCATTTTTGAGTTTGACGAGATGCAGGATTACCGGGAGGCGGGGGGGCAGAAGCTCTACAACTACTGGGGCTACAGCACCGTCAGCTTTTTCGCGCCCAACACCAGCTACACCGCCAGCCTGGAGTACAACCGGGAGGGCACCGAGCTGAAAAACCTGATTCTCGCCTGTCACCAGCTGGGGATGGAGGTCTATCTGGACGTTGTGTTCAACCACACCGCCGAGGGCAACGAGCGGGGACCCTTCTTCTCCTTCAAGGGCTTTGACAACAACATCTATTACCTGCTCACCCCCGATGGGAAATACTACAATTTCAGCGGCTGCGGCAATACCCTCAACTGCAACCACCCCATTGTCCACCAGATGATTATGAACTGCCTGCGCTACTGGGTCACCACCTACCGGGTGGACGGCTTCCGGTTCGATCTGGCCTCCATCCTGGGGCGGAACGAGGACGGGTCCCCCATGATGAAGCCGCCCCTCCTTCAGGCCATGGCCTTCGACCCCATTCTGGGGGACGTGAAGCTCATCGCCGAGGCCTGGGACGCGGGCGGGCTGTATCAGGTGGGGTCCTTCCCCTCCTGGAACCGCTGGGCGGAGTGGAACGGCCGGTACCGGGACGATATGCGCCGGTATCTCAAGGGGGACCAGGGCTTCGCCCAGGCGGCGGCCCTGCGGATCATCGGGTCCAGGGACATGTACGACCCCAACGGGCGCAAGGACGCCTCCGTCAACTTCATCACCTGCCACGACGGGTTTACCCTGTGGGATCTGTTCTCCTACAACGAGAAGCACAACGAGAGAAACGGCTGGAACAACACCGACGGGGCAAACGACAACAACAGCTGGAACTGCGGCGCGGAGGGAGATACCGGGGATCCCGGCGTCAACGCCCTCCGGCGGCGGATGTGCCGCAACGCCTTTGCTCTGCTCATGTGTTCCAGGGGCATCCCCATGTTCCTGGCGGGGGATGAGTTTTCCAACACCCAGTTCGGCAACAACAACGCCTACTGCCAGGACAACATCACCTCCTGGCTGGACTGGACGCTGCTGGAGAAGAACCGGGACATGTTTGCATTTTTCCGGCATATGATCCGCTTCCGCAGGGAGCATCGGGTTCTCCGGGCCAACATCAGCGACGGCTGCTGGGGCCTGCCGGACGTCAGCTTTCACGGCGTCAACGGCCGCTGCGGCGGCTTCGGGGAGCATGAGCGCTACGTGGGCGTCCTTTTCGCCGGCGGAGAGCGGGGCGTGGGACCCCAGATGGTCTACGTGGCCTCTAACGCCTGGTGGGAGGAGCTTTATGTCCGCCTGCCGGAGCTGCCCGCTTCGGCGGAGTGGACTCTGGCGGTGGACACCTGGGAGGAAACCGTCCCCGCTCCCCGGCCCGTCTCCGGCGGGTTTACCATCAGGCCGAGAAGCGTGATGGTGTTTGTGGGGCGGTAGGAATGTTCTTTTCTTTGCCGCAGCGTTAAGAAAATGTGCCAGCGGCACATTTTTAGCTTAGGCCATGTTTGAAAAATGTCAAAACGCCCAAGCGGCAGATCTTTTTCCGCCACTCTGCGTTGTATTTTTTTGCCGGGCGTCAGCCCGCCTG
>JAAZZJ010000431.1:0-217 GCA_014237695.1 Oscillospiraceae bacterium
CGGACAGGCGGAACGCATGTGGACTTCCTCCGCACCGCAGCTGTACAGAAATTCAATGGTCTCCCGCAGTTGGGTACCCCGGACAATGGAATCATCCACGAACAGCAGTTTTTTCCCCTCGATCAGCTCGGGTACGGGAATCTGCTTCATCTTCGCCACCTGATTGCGGATATTCTGATTGGCCGGCATAAATGACCGGGGCCAGGTGGGAGTATAT
>JAAZZJ010000431.1:227-1964 GCA_014237695.1 Oscillospiraceae bacterium
CGGTTGGCGAAGCCGATGGCGTGGGGGACGCCGGAGTCCGGGACCCCCGCCACGTAGTCCACCTTCGGCAGCTGGCCCCGCTGGACCTCGTCCCGGGCCATGATCTCGCCGTTGCGGTAGCGCATGACCTCCACGTTGACTCCCTCGTAGTTGGAGTTGGGGTATCCGTAGTAGGTCCAGAGAAATGCGCAGATGCGCATCTGCTCCCCGGCGGGGGACAGGACCTCATATCCCTCTGCCGTCACCCTCACGATCTCCCGGGGCCCCAGCTCGTAGGCATCACCGTACCCCAGCTTGTGATAGGCAAAGGACTCAAAGGATATACAGCAGCCCTCGTCGCTCTGGCCGATGAGAACCGGCAGGCGGCCCAGCTTGTCCCGGGCGGCGATGATCCCCTCCTCCGTCAGAATCAGGATGGTAGCGGAGCCATCAATAACCTCCTGCGCATAACGGATGCCCTCTACCAAGGTATCCTTCTGGTTGATGAGGGCGGCGGTCAGCTCAGTGGCATTCACCGCGCCGGAACTCATGGCCATGAACTGGCTGCCCTGACGGCCGAAATACGCCTGAACCAACTCCTCGGCGTTGTTGATGATACCCACGGTGGTAATGGCGAACAGCCCCAGATGAGAGCGGACCAGCAGGGGCTGGGGGTCCGTGTCGCTGATGCAGCCGATGCCGCTGGTGCCGTGGAATTTGGTCACGTCCTTCTCGAACTTGGTTCGAAAGGGTGTGTTTTCGATGTTATGGATCTGGCGTTGGAATCCGTCCTTCTGATCATATACGATCATGCCCCCCCGGCGGGTGCCCAGGTGGGAGTGGTAGTCCACGCCGAAAAAGATGTCAAGAACGCAGTCACGTTTGGAAATCGCTCCAAAAAATCCGCCCAAATCAGATTCCTCCTTAGTGGTTGCACATGTACTGCGAGATCATTTACGCACCGAACACCCGGCGCATCATTTCCTCATAGGCCTCCTCCACATTGCCCAGGTCACGGCGGAAGCGGTCCTTGTCCAGCTTCTCGTTGGTCCTGGCGTCCCAGAAGCGGCAGGTATCGGGGGAGATCTCGTCAGCCAAAACGATAGTGCCATCGGGCAGGCGGCCAAACTCCAGCTTGAAGTCGATGAGCCGCACGCCGCACTCGGCAAAAAAGGCCTTCAGTACCTCGTTGACCTTCAGAGCCATGGTGCGGATGGTCTCGATCTCCTGCCGTGTCGCCAGCTTCAGGGCCAGAGCGTGAGAGGTGTTCAGCAGGGGATCGTGGAGATCATCGTTCTTGTAGGAGAACTCGAAGGTGGGCTCATCGAAGGGGATGCCCTCCTCCACGCCGTAGCGCTTGGCGAAGCTCCCGGCGGAGACATTGCGGATGATGACCTCCAGGGGAACGATCCCGACCTTCTTCACCACGGTCTCCCGATCGTTCAGCTCCTCGACAAAGTGGGTGGGAATGCCGGCGGCGGAGAGCTTGCCCATGAGGAAGTTGCTCATGCGGTTGTTCACCGCGCCCTTGCCCCGGATGGTTCCTTTTTTTGTCCCGTCGAAAGCGGTTGCATCGTCCTTGTAGGAGACGATGACCAGATTGGGATCCTCGGTGGCAAAGACTTTTTTTGCCTTGCCCTCATAGAGCTGTTCTTTCTTTTCCATATTGTGCTGACCTCCATTATTTAGTCTTAAAGTTATCATTGTTTCTTATCGATAGCCCGGGACCTGCGCGGCCCCGGACTCCGCGCCTACTTT
>JAAZZJ010000432.1 GCA_014237695.1 Oscillospiraceae bacterium
CGTCGAGTTCCCCGCCGTGGCGGACCTGGAGGGCACCAATGCTCTGGTGGCCGCCGCCAGGGAGAAGGGCTTTGATTTCCACACCGGCGTGGTCCAGTGCAAGGACTCCTTTTATGGCCAGCATGAGCCGGAGGTGAAGCCGGTGAGTTATGAACTTCTCAATAAGTGGGAAGCATGGAAGCGGCTGGGCTGTCTCGCCAGCGAGATGGAGTCGGCGGCCCTGTTCGTGGTGGCCAGCGCCCTGAAGGTGCGCTGCGGGTCCTGCTTCATGGTTGTCGCCAATCAGGAGCGGGAGCGGCTGGGCATGGAGAATCCCGTGGTCCACGACACCGACGGGGCCATCCAGGTGGCCGTGGAGGCCATCCGGAACATGATAAGAGCAGACCAGAACAATAAGTAAGTTAGGAGAAAGCAAAAACATGGACAACAAGGAAATCCTCAAGCACGTAGACCACACCCTCCTCCTCCAGCCCTCTACCTGGGCGGAGATCAAGCAAATCTGCGACGACGCGGTTGCGTACGGCACCGCATCCGTGTGCATCCCCCCCTGCTATGTGAAGCAGGCCAGCGAGTATCTGGGGGATAAAATGGCTGTCTGCACGGTTATCGGCTTCCCCAACGGGAATGTGACCACCGCCGTCAAGGAGTTCGAGACCAGGGACGCCATCGCCAACGGCGCGGTGGAGATCGACATGGTCATCAACATCGGCTGGCTGCGGGACGGAAAGTACGATCTGGTGGAAAACGAGATCCGCGCGCTGAAGGCCATCTGCGGAGATAAGATCCTCAAGGTCATCATCGAGACCTGCCTGCTCACCGACGAGGAAAAGATCAAGATGTGCGAGCTGGTGACCAACGCCGGGGCGGACTATATCAAGACCTCCACCGGCTTCTCCAAGGCGGGGGCCACCTTCGCCGACGTGGAGCTGTTCGCCAGGCACGTGGGCCCCAAGGTGAAGATCAAGGCCGCAGGCGGCATATCCTCCTTGGACGATGCGGAGAAGTTCCTCTCCCTGGGCGCGGACCGCCTGGGCACCAGCCGGATCGTCAAGCTGGTGAAGAACGAAGCCGCCTCCGGGTATTAAGAAGGGCGGCCCGCTATGGAAAAAGCACTTGCGGAGAAAATGATCGATCTGGCCATCGAGCAGCTGAATTTCTCCTACACCCCCTACTCCCACTTCAAGGTGGGCGCCGCCCTTCTGACCAGGGGCGGAAAGCTCTATGGCGGCTGCAACATCGAGAACGCCGCCTACGGTCCTACCAACTGTGCCGAGCGCACCGCATTTTTCAAGGCCGTCAGCGAGGGAGAGCGGCAGTTTGACGCCATCTGCATCGTGGGCGGCAAGGACGGCGTGCTGACAGAGTACGCCGCCCCCTGCGGCGTATGCCGGCAGGTGATGATGGAGTTCTGCAATCCGGAGACCTTCCAGATCATCCTGGCCACCAGCCGGGAGCAGTATGAAATCTTTACTCTCCGGGAGCTGCTTCCCCTGGGGTTCGGGCCGGGCAACCTGGCCTGATGCGGAAAACGAGGTAAAGCGATATGAGCGAATATAAGCGGGTATTCGCCATCGTGCTGGATTCTCTGGGGATCGGGGCCATGCCCGATTCCCGGGGGTTCGGCGATGTGGGCGTGGATACCTTCGGACACATTCTGGAGCGCATGGGGACGCTGGACATCCCCAATCTGCAAAAGCTGGGGTTTCTGAACCTCCACTGCGGCGGCGGGATGTCCGGTGCGGAGCGCCCTCTGGGACGCTACATGCGCATGGCGGAGGCCAGCAACGCCAAGGACAAGAGCCAGCAGCGGCTACGCATCCTCACGCATCTCGGTTCGCTGGGCCGGAGGCAAGGCGCCGCGGCCGTACCCCCTCGACCGAGCCATTCCTATGCACGACGCTGATAAGCCCTTGCCTGCCCGCACGTGCCTCGAGCATGGGCGCGAGCACCTGAAG
>JAAZZJ010000433.1:0-251 GCA_014237695.1 Oscillospiraceae bacterium
TCTTCGGGTGCGACGCCAACTGGGGTCGGGTGCTGTGCGCCATGGGCTACTCCGGGGAGAAGTTCGATCCGGAGAAGGTAGACGTGTCCTTTGCCTCCGAGGCCGGGGATATCCTGGTTTGCCAGGCGGGCCGGGGGCTGGACTTCGACGAGGAGCTGGCAAAGAAGATCCTCACCGAGGATGAGGTGGACATCGACATCACCGTGGCCGAGGGGGATGAGTCCTGCACTTGCTGGGGATGCGACATCACC
>JAAZZJ010000433.1:265-1952 GCA_014237695.1 Oscillospiraceae bacterium
TATCAAGATCAACGGAGATTACCGGACTTAAAAATGTTTCACGTGAAACATTCGTTCCAAAAACAGCAACCGGAGTTGCCGTTTGAGGCGCGGAGCCTGTTTCGCGGGGAGGGTGCTATGAATCTCAATCACAGTGACCGGGCTCAGGTACTGGTGGAGGCGCTGCCTTACATCCAGCGGTACTATGGGAAAACGGTGGTCATCAAATACGGCGGCAACGCCATGATAAGCGAAGAATTGAAAAAGGCCGTTATCAGCGACATCATCCTGCTGCGGCTGGTGGGCATCCATGTGGTCGTGGTCCACGGCGGCGGGCCGGAGATCAATGAGCTGCTGAAAAAAACCGGCAAGGAGAGCAGGTTCGTCAACGGTCTGCGGTACACGGACGAGGAGACCATGGAGGCCGTACAGATGGTGCTGTGCGGCAAGGTGAACAAGAATCTGGTCGCCACACTGAACCGGGCGGGCGGGCAGGCCGTGGGGCTGTGCGGTCTGGACGGCGGGATGCTCAAGGCCGTGCGGCGGCAGGAGGACGGAGTGGACTACGGTCTGGTGGGCGATATCACCGAGGTGAACCATAAGGTGATCCAGGACGCCTTTGAGGATGGGTTCATTCCGGTCATTTCCACGGTTGCCCAGGGGACGGACGCGGAGACCAGCTACAACGTGAACGCAGACACGGCGGCGGCAAAGATCGCCATCGCCATAGGGGCGGAGAAGCTGATCCTGCTGACGGACGTCCGGGGGCTGCTGCGGGATAAAAACGACGAGTCTACGCTGATCTCCCAGGTAAGGCTTTCCGAGGTGCCGGAGCTGGTGGGTCAGGGCATCATTTCCGGTGGGATGATCCCCAAGGTGGAGTGCTGCGTGGACGCCGTTAAGAACGGCGTCCGGAGGACGCACATTCTGGACGGGCGTATCCCCCACTCGATCCTGATCGAGGTCCTGTCCCACGCGGGGATTGGGACGATGATCTGGTAATAATACGGCAAGGGTAAGGAGTGAATTTCTGATGAATTTCCAAGACATCAAGGCACTGGATGAGAGCTATGTCCTCCAGACATATGGCAGAAATCAGGTCGCCATTGACCACGGCAAGGGCGCAAGCCTCTGGGACACAGAGGGCAAACAGTATATTGACTTTACATCCGGAATCGGCGTCTGCTCTCTGGGATACGCTAACGAGGACTGGGCAAAGGCCATTTACGATCAGGCCATGAAGGTGGGGCACATCTCCAATCTGTTCTACACCGAGCCTTACGCCAGGCTGGCCTCCAGGCTGGTCCCCGCCTCCGGGATGGCGGCGGCTTTCTTCGGCAACTCCGGCGCGGAGGCCAATGAAGGTATGATTAAAACCGCCCGGAAATACTCCTATGAGAAGTACGGCGAGGGCAGGGCCACCATCATTACTCTGAAAAATTCCTTCCACGGGAGGACCATCACCACGCTGAAGGCCACCGGGCAGGACCATTTTCACGAGTTCTTCTTCCCCTTCACCGAGGGCTTCCGGTACGCGGAGGCCAATAACATGGACAGCCTCATGGAGGCCGCCGGGGACGATGTCTGCGGCGTGATGATGGAGCTGTCGAGCGACCGATGATGGGACTCCCGGTGGCTGCCCACTCGAGGAGAGAGGGGAGGGTGGACCCTAGTCAGGCGGAGAGCCGCGCGGGGACATCAGAAGCGG
>JAAZZJ010000434.1 GCA_014237695.1 Oscillospiraceae bacterium
CGGAAGCCATTCAGCCATTTCTTGACTACAGCGCTGTCGGCAGAGAATACGCTGCCAGTCATCATGGTGAATTTTGTTCGCTTGGATATTTGAAAAACCGGGAAGCGGCGCCTGTTCAGGGGCAAGCGCCTTATGTGATACGCCTGACGCTCACCTCCTCCGGGCGGCAGCATGATCTCAGCCTTCCCGCAGCAGAGGAGCAGCTGGAGCAGGCAAAAAGGGCGCTGGATGTGGAGGACTTCTCTCAGGCCGGCATCACCGCCGTCAAGTTCTCCTCTCCGCACCTGGCCGGTCTGCTCCCGCTGGACGCCGCCGCAGTGGAGGACGTCAACACATTTGCGCTGTGTCTCCGTGAGATGGAACAGGAGGACGGCGAGTTGAGGAAGTTTTGCGCGGTTCTGGAGGCGGAGCAGCCGGAAACCTTCACGGAGGCACTCAATATCGCCATGGATCGGGATGATTATGAGCAGATTCCAGAGGATATGGATGAATACGGGAAACAGGTGCTGCGCCGCGCCGGGGCTGACGATGAGATCATCGACACCATTGACGGGTACATGAATTTTGCCCGGCTGGGCGAGGACTCCATGGAGGAGGACGGCGTCCGGCGAACGGAGTTCGGGCTGGTGCGCCGCCTGAGCGAACCGTTTCCGCCGCAACAGGAAATGGGTCCGCAGATGATGTAGGAAGTCCTGGACTTATGAGAAAATCTGTGGTATGTATGTTGGCTGCAAACCGATAAGGAAGGAGGGAAACCATTGGCTGCCAATATTTACACGGATCAGATACGGCGCTCGGAGCTGTTCGGCATGCCGCCGCACACCAGAGAGGCCATACTCCGCGCAGCCGTTCCGGATGGATAGCACGGCTGCAATCTCAATTTCCAAAAAACAAGGAATAACCGGAGGGAATTCATATGTCATATCGAATGGTCTATTTTCGCATCAGCAGCAGCGGCTATACCTCTGGCTGGTCAAGCGATCAGGAAAAAAATGCATTCAGAGAAGAAAGCCGCCGCATGTTTAAGGAGCTGGGATGGGACGTCCACAAGGAGAAGACGGGCGGCATCGACAAGGCCGTCAGAAATCCGCAGGAGCTTTATCTGCACCCCGACTGCTTCAGCGGCGTGGTGGACGAGGCGGGTATCCAGTCCTTGCAGGAGCATCTTGCAAAGGCGCAGACCTTCCGCTGCTATGCAGTTGACCGGTGCGAGGAGTACGCAGATATGAGCGACGCAGAGTATCGCGCCGCGCTGGAAGCAAGGCGCGAGGAAATCACAGCCGCCATTCTGGAACGGTACCGGACAAAAAAACCGGGCAATTATATCCTTCGCATTGTTGCAAACCCCATTGATAAACAGTTTGAGATACTCCGCCTCTGTGATAAAACCAGGCGTAACAGCGTGGGGAAATCCTTTGTAATAGAATTAATCAACCAACTGATTCAGGAAGGACGGATGATTTGCGCGAAAACCCGCGAGGGGCCTGGTATCCGAACCGCTACGGAAGAAGAACTGAGCGAGCGCCTTCAGCCTGTGGAACAGGCCGGCGGACAGCTCGCCGGCTGCAATACACCGTTTCCGCCGCAGCAGGAAATGGGCCCGCAGATGCTGTAGGAGGTCCTGGACTTATGGGAAAACCTGTGGCATGTATGTTGGCTGCAAACCAATAAGGAAGGAATGAAACCATTGACCACCAATATTTACACGGATCAGATGCAGTACGCGGAGCTGTTCGGCAGGCCGGTGCTGCACACCAGAGAGAGCATTCCCCGCGAAACGGTCCCGGAGGGCTGGCATTGCTATGATCTGTGCGGAACCGAGCGGCGCCCGCACAAGCCGTCCGCAATCATGGACCACGTCATATGGGGACGCGTTGGCACAGTACTCTCCCCCGTTCCGCTGAAACGTCCCTCTACCGAAGTCCGGCAGATCAAGGATACGCTCATCCT
>JAAZZJ010000435.1 GCA_014237695.1 Oscillospiraceae bacterium
ACTTTTTGCCTACTTTTTGTTCACACAAAAAGTAGGCGCAGGGTCCGGGGGCGCGGAGCCCCCGGGGTATCGAGGAGAAACAACTCCCCGCCGCGCACAGCGCGGCAAAGCCCCCCTACCTCTGTTCCTCCTCCAGACTCCACCCATACAGCGGATACCGCTGTATAGCCCCGAAAATCTTCTTTTTCAGCTGAGGGAACTGCTTCTCCAACTGGAGGAGCAGCTCCTTCGTCTCCTCCCGCTTGGTGGTCCCGTTTGCGGGACACGGATTCCTGACGACGGGAAGCCCCAGACGGCGCACCGCGCCCCGGACCTCCCGCTCCTGAACGTACAGAAGAGGCCGTATCTGCGTCACCCCGCTCCTGTCCAGATACGTCACCGGCTGGAAGCAGCCGATCCGCCCCTCCAGAAACAGACTCATCACCATGGTCTCCACCGCGTCGTCGTAGTGGTGCCCCAGGGCGATCTTGCTCAGCCCCAGCCGGTTCATCTCCGTACTCAGCGCCCCCCGCCGCAGCTTCGCGCACAGGGAGCAGGGGTTCTTCTCCTTCCGGCACTCGAATACAATCTCGTAGATGGGCACCGGGATCAGATGGTAGGGAACCTCCAGCTCCCCGCACAGCCTGGCGATGGGACCGAAATCCATCCCTGGCGCTCCGGCGTCGATGGTCAGCGCCGCCACCTCAAACCGCCTGGGATAAAACGCCCGCAGCTTCGCCAGAGCCGCCAGGGTCAGCACCGAGTCCTTCCCGCCGCTGACCCCTACCGCCACGGTGTCGCCCGCCTCGATCATGTTGTAGTCCTCCACGCACCGGCGGACCAGGGATAGTATATGCTGCATATGGCCTGTTCTCCTGAAAATTTGAAAATCGAGAGTGAGATATCGAGAGAAAACAAGAGGAAAAACGAGATAATAAAAGAATTCCCTTCGATAAATAAAAACGCTGTTGACAGGGGAGGGAAGATATGTTATAAGTATACCTGCCCGTCAGGACCCATTGTACCTGATTCCGGGCAAAAATACAAGACTTCCTTCGATAACGAGAAAGCAGGAGCTTTCTCCTGTTCTTTCGTGATCGAGGGAAGGGAAAAAGGAGAACACAGCCATGTCCACTTTTATGGCAAACAAGGGCAATATCGTGCGCAAGTGGTACGTTGTTGACGCCGCGGGCAAGCCTCTGGGCCATACCGCCGTCGTCGTCGCCGACCTGCTGCGCGGCAAGCGCAAGCCCACCTACACCCCCCACGCCGACTGCGGCGACAACGTCATCGTCATCAACGCCTCCAAGGCCACCCTCTCCGGCAAGAAGCTGGAGCAGAAGATGTACCGCACCCACTCCGGCTGGGTGGGCGGCCTCAAGGAGACCAAGTACAAGGACATGATGGAGAAGAAGCCCGAGCTGGCCATGCGGGTCGCCGTGCGCGGCATGATGCCCCGCAACGTCGTCACCAAGGATTCCCTCAAGCGCCTGCACGTCTATGCCGGCGACACCCACGAGCAGCAGGCCCAGAAGCCTGAGCTTTACGCGGAATAAGGAGGTAGAGGAACATGTATCAGTCTAAGAAGCCTTATCTGTACGGCACCGGCCGTCGGAAGTCCTCCGTGGCCCGCGTTCAGGTCTATCCCGGCGGCACCGGAGCCATCACCATCAACGGCCGTGACATCGAGGAGTATTTCGGCCTGGACACCCTGAAGATGATCGTCCGTCAGCCCCTGGTGGCCACCGCCAACGAGGGCAAGGTGGACATCGTCGCCACCGTCAAGGGCGGCGGCGTCAGCGGCCAGGCCGGCGCTCTGCGCCACGGCATCTCCCGCGCCCTGCTGCTGGCCGGGGACGACAACCGTCCCATCCTGAAGAAGGCCGGCCTGCTCACCCGCGATCCCCGTATGAAGGAGCGCAAGAAGTACGGCCTCAAGGCCGCCCGCCGCG
>JAAZZJ010000436.1 GCA_014237695.1 Oscillospiraceae bacterium
GGCCGGGCCGCCATGTGACCCCCGGCACAGACAATAACGGCAATACCGACGGCGGGGACGTCCAGACCTGGCCCGGTGTCCGGGGAAATCCCGCCGTGACCAAGTTCGCTGTCATGCCCTTTGCACCCCAGAAGGACGTGGTACAGATCAGCGTGGCCGCTGAGCAGGCGGGATATGTCAATGTCAGCCTCTCGGAGCTGATGTTCCTGAAGTACGATGAGAACCACCGTCTGCCCGATGAGATCGGGGAGCTGTTCGCCGACGGGCTGCACACCGTTCTGGCCCCCGGCGTGACACAGGCGCGGATCAATGAGCTGCGCGGCCGGCTGAACAGCGACGAGCGGAACTACTACATGGATCTGGACACCATGGCCGACGAGCTGGTCCTGGCCCAGGAGCTTCTGGACAGCGGACGCAGCTCCGGCGTGATCGTGGACGGCATCGATTCCCGCAGCAGCGGACGGGACAACGGGAAGTATGGTCAGGGCGGCAGCGAGCTGCAGCCCCTGGGCGTGGCCGCCGGGGCCGGGCGGGAGATCGCCGTCTATGCCGCAGGCATCCCCGCCGGGGAGAAGGTGACGGTCTACGCCACCCAGTTCAACGCCGAGGCCTCCGCGTGGCAGGCAAAGGTGGGCGAGCTGGTCAACGGCCGGAACGTCCTCACCATTCCCCAGATCGGCAGTCAGAACACCCCCCGGGGCGGCAGCCTGTATATCACTTACAGCGGGACCGGCCCTGAGGGCATCCGGCTCCACATCCGCCGTGCCACGGATATTCCGGTGCTGGAGCTGGGCGGCTGGAAGACCATGACCGATGCAGAGCGGTCCCAGACCATCAACGCCTATCTGGCAGAGCTGGACAGCTACCTGACAGTCAACAAGGTGGGTTCTTCCCAGACGGATTGGCGCAACGTGACGGAGATCTCCACGCCGTCGGTACTGCTGAGCCTGCCCGCCGGAGCGGTCCAGGCTGGACTGAGCCGGGTCTCTGACCGGGCCGCCCAGCTGGAGAATTCCCTGCTGGCCTGGGAGGACGTGCTGTCCATCTGCCAGACTGTCCAGGGCATTTCCGGGCCCATGGAGTCCCGGCAGAATATCCGGTGTATGCAGATGTTCACCGGCGCGTTCATGTACGCTGCCGGGAACCACATCGGCATCGGCTACGGCTCCTGCTCCGGCATGGTGGGCGGTACGCCCCTGAGCAGGCTGCCCGACGGGGCAAAGGCCAACAGCCTCTTTGGCTGGGGCATCGCCCACGAGATCGGGCACAACATGGACAAGCTGGGCAAGGCGGAGATCACCAACAACATCTACGCCCTGGCCATCCAGACCAGCGATGGGAATGAGAATACCTTCACCTCCCGTCTGGAGGCCAGCAACAAGTATGCCGCCATCTTCAACAAGACCGCCCAGGGCCGCGCAGGCGCCTCCGGGGATGTGTTCGTCCAGCTGGGCATGTACTGGCAGCTCCATCTGGCCTATGACGGCGGAGACAATCCGCTGGACTTCTTCAACCGGTTCTTCGCCGCGTGGAAGAGCGGGCAGCACTTTAACGGCGCTTCTGCCTACGATGACAAGGTGGCCCTGACCGCCTCCGCCATCGCAAACAGGAACCTGACCGAGTTCTTCACCCGCTGGGGCATGACTCTCAGTCCGGAGACCCAGGCCAAGCTGAGCGGCTATCCCGCCGAGGCCCGGGCAGTCTGGTACCTCAACGACCAGAGCCGCAGGGACCGGCTGGCTGGAGTCTCCGCCGGTGTGGGCACCGTCAGCGCGCAGGCAGACAAAGTGGGGGACAGCGAGTTTAAGCTGACCTTCTCCGCCGATCTGACCTCCGGCAAGGTCCAGGGCTATGAGATCCGGCGCAATGACGAGACCATTGCCTTTACCACGGACACCACCTTCACCGATACCATCGGTTCCGGCAA
>JAAZZJ010000437.1 GCA_014237695.1 Oscillospiraceae bacterium
CCAGGTGAAACCCTTCCGCTTTGACCCCTAAGACTTCGTTTTCTCGGCGCAGGCACGATTGCCTTGCGGCCAAATTAAAAAGATAAAAGTCTAATGGTATGAAGTCAAGTAGGTGATGCACAAAAAATTCAGAGGAAATTGATCCAAAAGAGTTAAGGAGGCAGAAAAAAGGCAACACCAACCCAGGCCCTGTCCCTGCAAATTTTTGAAACAGGGCCTGTTCGTCAGAGCAGCGAGCAGCTTGCTCAGCCCTCCGGCGGGATATATAGGCGGTTGTCCATCAGCAGCCGATAGACCAACCGAACCAGTTTTCTGGCAGTTAAAGCGAGTGCGCGTTTATGCTGGAACTGATTGACCTCCTTGAATTTGAGGTCATAGTAGCGCCGGAACTCAGAGTCGCATCTTCTCACAGAGTTGGCGGCTTCCAGCAGGTAGTAACGGAGATAGCGGTTGCCGGATTTGATGAGTTTGGTGTGCTGGGCCTCGAAGTCGCCGGACTGGTGCTGTGTCCAAACAAGGCCGGCGTATTTGGCAACGGACGCCTGGGAGTTAAATCGGCGGATGTCACCGATCTCGGCAATGATACCGGCGGAGTAGACTTTTCCGATGCCGGGGACAGAGGTCAGGGTGTTGGGGATGATTTGAAACTGCTGCTCAATGGATTTGTCCAGGATTTTGATCTGCTTTTCCAGGGCTCGCATCGTTGCGATAGAAACAGCCATCGCCTGGTTCACAGAACAATTCACCATAGTGGGCAGACGATAGGAGTTTTTGGCAGCGGCTTGGATAGCCTTTGCTTTCGCTGCCGGGTCTGCAAAGTTGCGCCCGGTTTCACTAATGAACCTGGTCAACTCATCCAAATCGGCGTAGGCCAGTTTGTCCGCCGTTTCAAACCGCTCCATCAGCGCAATGGTAGTGGCGCTGGAATTGGCAATGTCCTTGTCCTGGGCCATGCCGGAACATTTGAGGAACAGGTAATTGGCGAAGTGCTGCTTCTCTCGTGTCAGGTTCTGCACAACGTCAAATCTGGCCCTAGTGAGGGTTTGCAGGGATTTGTAGCGGTAATCGTCCATGTAGACCTCCTTGCCGATCCTGCCGAAGCGGAGATGGTCGGCGATGACAAAGGCGTCCACCCAGTCATTCTTGGGCAGGTCTGGATAAGAGTCTTTGAATTTCCTGACCTGCTTGGGATTGAGCACATGGATCTTCCGCTGATATCGCCCCAGCCGCCCGTCTTCTCGGAGGGCACAGACCAGGCCGTCCCCATAGATGGACGTAGCCTCCAGGCCAATCACCACATCGCTGAGCCGCATGGCCTCCAGCGCCGACACAATCTTCTCTGACATCAGTTTAGCACCGCCCAGGTTGTTTTGCACGGAAAAACTGCTGTGCTTGCTGCCGTCCGGCTTCATCAGGTAGGTAACATTGTTTTTGCTGCTCACGTCAATGCCTACAAATAGTGGGTTCACAGTTTTCACCTCCCTGTGTGGGAATTTCAGACCAGCAGGCTTTGAGATACCCATGATAACCGGAGCATCCGCAACCTCGCGTATTAGAATCATTCCGGGGCGCGCCAATGCGATAGCCCTCACTGCTAAAAGGGCGGCTCCATTCCCGGCAAACAGCTAATGAGTTTGCAGCTAACTTTCGGCTCAGGGGGACGGACTTTCTATGAAGCAGCCTTGCGGCTCAACCAGGAGTTTGAGAGCTTGACCCTGCTGTCCTACAGCTATTGTATCATGGGTATCTTAAAACCTGTTGGCCAAACGGAGTGCACTATGCAGATACACTTAAAATTCTTCTGCAAATCTTATTATACGAGGAGTTTTCATGAAACACAAGCCTTTTACCCGTTTTCTCTCCCTGTTGTTGGTGGTGGCTACGCTGGCCGGCCTGTTCACCTTGCCCGCCAGCGCCGCCTCGC
>JAAZZJ010000438.1 GCA_014237695.1 Oscillospiraceae bacterium
TACGATCAGATCCCCATGCTGGACAAGTATTCCGCCGAGCGGCTGGGGGACCGGAAGCTGGGGGAACTCAGCGACATGGTCAGCCAGTTCGAGGTGGTGGACGACTACACTCAGATCAACTACCGGGGCCGTCCGGTGCGCATCGCTACCCTTATGTACGCCGATCTGGTGAAGTGGTTCACCAACCGCTCCGACGGCCTGCCCGCCTACCTGCTCATCGACATGGTGACCCAGAACGTAGAGCTGGTGCGGCTGGAGGAGGGAATCAAGTACACCAATGTGGAGCATTTCGGACGAAACCTCTACCGGCATCTGCGCTTCCACTTCCCCACCTATATGTTTTCCAATCCGGTGATGGAGGTAAACGAGGAGGGAACGCCCTACTGGATCTGCCCCCGGCTGGTGAAGACCATCGGCCTTTTCGGCGGGGTGGACGTGAAGGGCGCGGTGCTGGTCAACGCCATCAACGGCGAGTGCCAATACTATGAGGAGGTCCCCCCCTGGGTGGACAACCTCTATCCCGCCGGGCTCATCGTCCAGCAGTACGACTACTATGGGATGTACCACAACGGATTTATCAACTCCATCTTCGGACAGCGGGACGTGAAGGTCACCACCGACGACTACAACTATATTGCCATGGGGGACGACGTGTGGGTCTATACCGGCGTCACCTCCACCGGCGGGGACCAGTCCAATATCGGCTTTATCCTCACCAACCAGCGGACCAAGGAGTCGAAATTCTACTCCTGCGCCGGTGCAACCGAGCATTCCGCCATGGCCTCCGCCCAGGGGCAGCTCCAGCACCTGCAGTATACGGCAACCTTCCCCCTGCTGCTGAACGTGGGGGGACAGCCTACCTACTTCATGGCCATGAAGGACAAGGCCCAGCTGGTGAAGCAGTACGCCATGGTCAACGTCCAGCAGTATCAGATTGTGGCAACCGGCGACACCGTGGCCGAGTGCGAGCAGGGGTATCTGGCGCTGCTCAGTCAGAACGGCGTGGTGGACGGGAATACCGGGCTCTCCGGAACGGAAACAGTGGAGGGGACCATTGCCGAACTCCGCTCTGCCGTGCTGGACGGCAACACGGTGGTTTTCATCCGGCTCACGGGGAGCGAGCTGTTCTATACTGTCAGCGCCGTGGATCAGCCGCTGGCGGTGATCCTCAACGAGGGGGACCGGGTGGCGGTCACCTTCCGTCCCGGCGAGGGGAGTATTCTGGACGGCGTGGAGGTCGTGCTTCGGTAGAGAAGAAATATGGGGAGCGGCGCGTTTGCGCCGCTCCCCGCTTTATGTGTCAAAAAAGATGCGAAGCATCTTTTTTGAGAAGGGCCGTCATTCGGCAGATGCCGGAGGACCGGCCCGGCGGCCCAAAGGCCGCGCCGCCCCCCCGCTGTTTTCGTGCCGCCGGGATGCTGAAGAAAAATATGCTTTTTTGTGCAGGATGCCGTTGCATGAAAGGAGGAAACTTTCCGCCCGTTACACACCAGTGTGTAACGGTTTTTTTGCCGGACAATCAAAACGAAAAGGAGAATGCTGTATGGAGTACACAAAAAATTATCACCTGCCCCAGTGGGCGGAGGAGGACAGGGTGATGCGTACAGACTTCAACACCATGTGCGCAGACATCGAAAGCGGACTGACGAAAACAGCGGCAGACGGAGAGACGGCGAAGGGGCTGACCTGGGACGCGCTGCTGCGGGCCGGGCGGCGGGTGATGGAGGAAAAAATGCCCCTGTTTGAGCGGGACAGGCTGTACTGTGTCAACGGATTGCTGTTCAATCCCATGACCAGTGCCGGACTGGCGGATACGCTGAGCGGCACCGCCTGGCATGAGCGGCTGGGCGTCTACGCCGGGAGAGGCGAGGAGATTCCTGAGGATGTGCTGCGGGCCAAATG
>JAAZZJ010000439.1:0-1629 GCA_014237695.1 Oscillospiraceae bacterium
TCATGCAGTACCGCCACGGCAACACCGTGTGCATTTCCAGCCAGGTGGGCTGCCGTATGGGGTGCGCTTTCTGCGCGTCCACGCTGGGGGGAAAGGTCCGGGACCTGACGCCGGGGGAGATGCTGGAGCAGGTGCTGTTTACCCAGACGGACAGCGGCCTGAGCGTGTCCAACATCGTGCTGATGGGCATCGGAGAGCCGATGGATAATCTGGATAATGTGCTGAAATTTCTGGAGCTGGTGAACCATCCCCTTGGATTGAACATCGGGATGCGGCATATCAGCCTGTCTACCTGCGGCGTGCTTCCCGGCATCCGCCGCCTGGGGTCCCTGGAGCTGCAGCTGACCCTATCGGTTTCCCTCCATGCGCCGGACGGGGAAACCCGGAGCCAAATCATGCCGGTAAACCGGGCCTATGGTGTGGACGAGCTGTTTGCGGCCTGCCACGAATACTTCCGGAAGACGGGCCGCCGCATCAGCTTTGAATATGCCATGATTGACGGCGTAAACGACGCGGACTGGCAGGCGGACCTGATCGTCAAAAAGCTTCGGGGTATGCCGGGGCATGTAAACCTGATCCCCCTCAACGACGTAGCGGAGAGTCCTCTGCGGCCAAGCCGCCGGGTGCGGCAGTTCCAACGGCGGCTGGAGGAGCAGGGGGTGACCGCCACCGTGCGGCGCAGCCTGGGCGGCGATATCGACGCCAGCTGCGGCCAGCTGCGGCGGAAGGCCATGGAGCAGGAAAGAGAGGAGAGGGAGCAATGATGAACATCTGGGGCATGACCGACATCGGTCTGGTACGGCGGGAAAATCAGGACGCCTATGCCGTCCGGATCAGCGAGGAGACAGGCTTTACCATCTGTGTGGTCTGCGACGGTATGGGCGGGCCGGGCGGCGGGAAGCTGGCCAGCCGGCTGGCGGTGGATACCTTCCAGAATACCTGCCTGGGCAATCTCCGGCGGGATATGACCTGGGAGCAGGTTCGGGAGGTGACGGCTTTCGCCGTGGCCTCCGCCAACACCGCCGTCTATGAGCGCTCCTGCGCCGGCGACGGGCTGCGGGGCATGGGGACTACCCTGGTTTCCGCGATCCTGCGGGATGGGGACGCTCTGGTGGACAACGTGGGAGACAGCCGGGCCTATGTCATTCGCGGGAGCGGGGGAATCACCCGGATCACCAGGGACCCCTCCGTAGTGGAGCGGCTGGTGGAACAGGGGAACATCACCGAGGAGGAGGCCCGCATCCACCCCAACCGCAACCTCATCACCCGGGCACTGGGCCCGGACCGGGAGGCGTGCAGCGACAGCTACACCGTCTCTCTGGAGCCGGGGGACTGCCTTCTGCTGTGTACCGACGGACTCACCGGAACGGTAACGGACCAGACGCTGGCCCAGGAGATTCTGCGCGGCACGGAGGACAACCGGTGTCTCGACCGGCTGCTGGAGCTGGCGAAGGAGCAGGGCGCGCCGGATAATGTGACCGCCGTGCTGCTGCGCCGGCAGTGACCGGGATAGAAAGGAACGCTTGACTATGGAACGATACATAGGAAAGATGCTGGATAACCGCTATGAGATCCTGGAGGTCATCGGGACCGGGGGCATGGCGGTGGTATTCAAGGCCAAGTGCCACC
>JAAZZJ010000439.1:1639-1901 GCA_014237695.1 Oscillospiraceae bacterium
GGCTCAACCGGATGGTGGCCATCAAGATGCTGAAAAAAGACCTCAGCGAGGATGCGGAGTTCCGCCGCCGGTTCCACGATGAGTCTCAGGCTGTCGCCATGCTCAGCCACCCCAACATTATGGCGGTGTACGACGTGAGCCGCCGGGGGGACATGGACTATATTGTCATGGAACTTATTGACGGCATTACCCTCAAGCAGTATATGGAGCGGCGGGGAAGGCTGAACTGGCCGGAGTCCCTCCACTTCATTTCCCAGATCAT
>JAAZZJ010000440.1 GCA_014237695.1 Oscillospiraceae bacterium
TTGCCGGGGTTTGCGGCATCCGCCTCCTGAAGGAACCGGCCCAGAAGCTGCCGCTCCTCGGAGTAGATGAGTTCCACCAGCTTGGCCCGGTATTCCAGGTCCGCAGAGGACATTCCCGGGTATCTGCTCTGGTCCGATGCGTGCTGGGCCTCGTGTTTGAGGAGGGATACCCGGAAGCTCTCCGATTCCAGGTCGTAATGGCGCTTCACGCAATGAATCAGCCCGTCGCCGTTGGACCAGCCGCCGGTGCCGGACAGGCCGAAGGTCAGATAGCTCAGCCAGCTTTCCATGACAAAGCCGCCCAGCAGCTTCACGGCATACTCCTGCACGCCCTCCGGCAGCTCCACTTCGTACCGCCGCAGCTCTTCGGTCCGCCAGATATAGGGGCCGTAACAGCCGCCGGTCCTGCCGCCCAGAAAATGAAATCCCCCGGCGCGGAAGGCCTCCGCCGCCAGCTCCTCCAGTTCATCCAGCGAAGCCGCGCCAGCCCCCAGCAGCCCGGCCAGCCGGGCCCGCAGGCCTTCGGCGGCCTCCTCCGGGCTCTGCTCCAGATAAAAGGCATCCCGATAATATTTTTGATAGGCCAGAAGGATATCCTGAAGCTGGCTGTCCACGTCATAGGAAAGGTAATGTTCCTGCTGATACAGGGACATATATTGCCGGTACAGCTCCGCCTGTTCGGGAAACTGGGCAAGGTACTCCATTGCCGGGCGCAGACGGCCCTTTTTCAGCCAGGCAAGACACAGGTTCTGGTCAAAAGCAGTTTTCATATCTACCGCTCTCCTTTTTTGTTGTTCGCTTATATAAACGCTTGAAACCGGAGAAGTGTTGTGCGGCTTCCATGAAAAATTTCTCTATTCCCGTACCAGGGTCCACTCGAAATTCTCCCACAGAAGACGGCTGCCCACATCGGCGCCGTCGGGCAGGAGAAACATGGCGACCTGGTTTTCCACGCCGCTGTCGCTGGTCATGTAGGCGTAATCGCCGTTGATGGTGTTGACGGTATAATAAACAGGCTCCATTTTGCGGCCTCCTTTATCAGAACAGTGGGAGTATAGCACATTTGGGGAGATTTTACAAGTTAATTTACGGCCCTGGGGGCAGAGGGCAAAAGAAATTTATCTCCCCCGGTCCCCCCTCCTTTACTTCCCCGAAAATCTGTGCTATAGTTTAGAAAAACCAGAAAGAGGAGCTGTCCATGAGCAAGAATTTCCACCGGGACTACGCCGACAGTGTAGGCCACTTCTGCCAGAGCATCCCCGCCTCCCTGGGCATCGGCGCTCAGGAGATCGACACCTACTTCCGGGCCTGCACCCTCTGCCTCTGGGCCGTGGGCGGGGAGGCGGGCGGCGGCCGGGGCGGCGACGTCACCGGCATCAACCAGATCTATACCGACCATCAGGTGAAGTTCTCCCCCGCCCAGTTCGACAAAGCCATCAGCTACTATCAGGCCAATCCCCACTACACCGTGGGGGTCCCGGAGTTCTTTCAGAAGCTGGCCGAAGCCGACGGGGCGGCGGGAACCTCCTACAGCCGGACCTTTGCGGAGGTGCAGAAAAATCTGCTGATGCTCTGCGCGGCCTACGACGGCTCCTTCTCCTTCGCGGAGAGCCGCCGGATCACGCTGCTCTACGATCAGCTTATCCAATGCTGTGACAAAGCGGGCGTGCCCGCCGCTCCGGCGACCCCCGGCCCCGGCGACTATCTGGGCGGGGCCCCTCAGCCTGCCCGGGATGCCGGGAAGGAGCTGAACAGCATCATGGACGAGTTCAGTAAGGTCCTCCACCGGGACAACGCCCGGAATCTCTACGACGACTTTTTCGGTACGCCTCCCGCGCCGAAGGGGTCCGGCGTCCCCGGCGATCCCATGAGCCCCCTGCCTGTGG
>JAAZZJ010000043.1 GCA_014237695.1 Oscillospiraceae bacterium
GGCGGCGCAGCTGGCGGGGGCCAGGGTGTTGGAGAACAGGTAGGGGCGGCTGCGCTGGCGCAGCAGTTCCACGATCTCCCGGCGGGCGGCGGTGAAGCCGCCGGAGGCCCCGCCCAGGGCCTTGCCGAAGGTGCCGGTGATGATGTCCACCCGGCCCTGCACGCCGCAGTACTCCGGCGTGCCCCGGCCGGTCCTGCCCATGAATCCGGCGGCGTGGCTGTCGTCCACCATGACCAGGGCGTCAAACTCGTCCGCCAGATTGCAGATGCCCTTGAGGTCGGCGATATAGCCGTCCATGGAGAAGACGCCGTCGGTGGCGATGAGCTTCACCTGACAGCCCGCCTCCCGGGCGGCCTCCAGCTGGGCGCGGAGGTCGTTCATGTCGTTGTTCCTATAGCGGAAGCGCCGGGCCTTGCACAGGCGGACGCCGTCGATGATGGAGGCGTGGTTCAGCTCGTCGGAGATGACGGCGTCCTCAGGCCCCAGCAGGGTCTCAAAAAGGCCGCCGTTGGCGTCAAAGCAGGAGGAGTAGAGAATGGTGTCATCCATCCCCAGGAATTCCGACAGCTTCTTCTCCAGCTCCTTGTGGACAGATTGGGTGCCGCAGATGAAGCGGACGGAACTCAGGCCGAAGCCCCATTGATCGTAGCTCTCCCTGGCCGCCTGGATGAGGGCGGGATGGTTGGAGAGGCCCAGGTAGTTGTTGGCGCACATGTTGACCACCATGCGGGCCTCGGTAGTGTCGATCCGCGCCCTCTGGGGGGTGGTGATGACCCGTTCGCCCTTCCAGGTGCCCGCCTCCCTGATGGCTTCCAGCTCCTTACGGTATTTTTCCAGTGCCTGTTTCATGGTCAAATCCTCCTCAAAATCTGTTATTCCAGTTCCGCCATCCCTTTGCCGGTCCACTCCGGCTTGAGCAGCCGGTACTCCACCCGGGTTTTCAGCTTCCCGCCGTGCTGCGTCCAGTCCGGCTTTTCCGACTCCCGGATCAGCCCGCATTTCTCCATGACCCGCTCCGAGCCCCGGTTCTCCGTGAGGCATCCGGTGGAGAAACGGTACACGCCGTTCTCCGCAAAGGCAAAGGCCAGCAGCCTGCGGAGGGCCTCGGTGGCATAGCCCCGGTTCCAGTACGCAGGGTAAGTGAAGTACCCCGCGTCCACCAGCTTCCCCTGAGGGGCGGTTTCCCGCACGGTGTAGCCGATGCTGCCCACCTGCTCCCCGGTGTCCTTCCGCTCCATGTGCAGGAAATAAAACCGCCGGTCCAGGGAGGCCGCGTCCGCCAGGACCTCCCGAAAATCCCGCTCCGCCTCCTCCCGGGAGGAGAGCTGGATGTCCTGGAGGCAGTACATGGTTTTTTCGTCGCTTTTCAGCCGGAAATAGGCCTCGAAGTCCTCGTCCACGTAGTCCCGCAGGACCAGCCGCTCTGTCTCCAGCCAGACCGCCAGGATTTCCCTCAGGGACGCGGGGGGAAACTCCGCCAGGGCCGGATGGTCCGTCAGCGTCCGCACGATCCGCCAGCCGTCCCGGCTGTGGACGGCATTCCGGGGAATGGGCCGGAATCCAAGGTCCAGATAGACCTTGCAGGCCAGCCACGTGGTGGTCTGGGTGGGAATTTTTCCGCGGGTATGGCCCAGGGCGCGCATCACCCCCAGAACATAGGAGATCAGCGGCTTGGACAGCCCCCGCCCCTGGTACTCCCTGCGGACGGCCACCCAGTGCAGCCAGCCGCTGCCGGAGCGGTCCCGCCCGGTGATGTCCTCGTAGGCGGTGGCGGTTGCCACCTTCTCCCCGGCAGCGTTCTCCACAAAGACCATCCGGCGGCACAGGGCGTCCTCCCTGCCGCCGTAGTACCGCTTCCAGACCTCCGTCCCCTGGGCATAGCTGGTCAGTTCCCCGGCGGAGCGCTCGATGCCGATCCAGGCGTCCCGGTCCCCGGGGCGGAAAAAGACGAACCGGAAGCCCCCGGGGAGGGGATACCGGGGAACACCGTCCAGATCGCCCTCCAGAAGAAGCTCGTAATACCGGATACGGGCGTCGTGATTGTCAAAACGCATTGCGGCCTCCTTTAAGGGCGGTCATTTGCTCCAGTCCAGAATGACCTTGCCGGACTTCCCGCTGTTCATGGCGGCAAAGCCATCCTCAAACCGGGTGTAGTGGAACCGGTGGGTGATGACGGGGGTCAGGTCCAGACCGCCCTGGATCATATAGCTCATCTGGTGCCAGTTGTCCATCTTCCGGCCATAGATGCCCTGAAGGGTCAGGCCCTTGCAGATGATTTTGTTCATATCCATAGGCACCGGCTGGTTGGAGATGCCCAGAAGGCTGATCTTTCCCCCGTTGCGCATGACGGAAATCATCTGCTGGAGCCCCGCGCCGCTGCCGCTCATCTCCAGACCGATGTCGAAGCCCTCCACCAGGCCCTGCTTGTGCATCACCGCAGGCAGGTCCTCGCTCTTCACGTCCACCGCCGCGTCCACGCCCATCTTCCGGGCCAGCTCCAGCCGGTAGTCGTTTACGTCGGTAATCACCACCCGCCGGGCTCCGGCGTACTTGCAGATGCCCGCCGCGATGATGCCGATGGGGCCCGCGCCGGTAATCAGCACGTCCTCCCCCACCAGGTCCCACATCAGCGCCGTATGGGCGGCGTTGCCGAAGGCGTCAAAAAAGGCCACCACGTCCTCCGGAAGGCTCTCGTCGATGATGATGACGTTGCTCTCCGGGATACATACGTATTCCGCAAAGGCCCCGTCCCGGTCCACGCCGACGCCCCTGGTGTCCTTGCACCACTGGATGTTGCCTGTGTGGCAGTTGCGGCACCGGCCGCAGGTGATGTGTCCCTCGCCGCTGACCCGCTGGCCCAGGTGGAGCCCCGTGACGCCCGCCCCCAGTCCGGCCACCTCGCCCACGTACTCATGGCCAATGACCATGGGGGGCCTGATATGCTCCTGGGCCCAGGGGTCCCAATTGTAGATATGTACGTCCGTGCCGCAGATGGCGGTCTTGTGAATTTTAATCAGCACCTGTCCCGGACCCGGCTCGGGAACGGGAACCTGCCGCAGTTCCAATCCGGGAGCGGCGGCGGCTTTGACCAGCGCGTCCATGAGCTGCATGATGATTGTCCTCCTGAAAAATACAATATCGCCTTATTTCGTTTTTATGACAAGGACAGTATAATCCACTCCCCGGGAAAAGTCAATGGGCGTTTTCCCCCTTTGGGAAATTTTTTCCCGGCGGCGGCAAGGCCCCGGAAAACCAGCGGCTTTCCGGGGCCTTGTGTGTCAAAAAAGCGGCGCAGCCACTTTTGGAGGGAAGGGCCGTTATTCTCCCGTGTACCGCAGCACCGGGTTCCGGGCCGCGCCGACCTCGTCCAGACGGCGCACCGGGGTCCTGGTGGGGGCGTCGTGGAGGGCCTGGGGGTTCTGGTGGGCCAGGTCCCACAGGTCCAGGAACACCCGGCATACCTCGTCCATGGTCTCCTGACTCTCTGTCTCCGTAGGCTCCACCATCAGGGCCTCGTGGACGATGAGGGGGAAGTACATCGTGGGCGGGTGGATGCCGTGGTCCAGCAGGCCCTTGGCGATGTCCATGGCGGAGCAGCCGGTGGCGTCCTTCAGGTCCTGGAGGGTCATGACGAACTCGTGCATACAGGGCCCGGCGTAGGCCATGGCGTACTTTTCGCTCAGGCGCTTCATCATGTAGTTGGCGTTGAGGACCGCGTTTCTGGCCGCCTCGGGGATGCCCTCCCGGCCCAGGGTGAGGATGTAGGTCAGGGCCTTCACCACCACGGAGAAGTTGCCGTAAAAATCCTTCACCCGGCCAATGGAATGCTCGGGCACGGTCAGATGATACCCCGCCTCATCCCTGGTCACCACCGGTCCCGGCAGGAAGCAGCGGAGGAACTCCTTGCAGCCCACCGCGCCGGAGCCGGGGCCGCCGCCGCCGTGGGGGGTGGAGAAGGTCTTGTGGAGGTTCAGGTGGATCACGTCGAAGCCCATGTCGCCGGGGCGGACCACCCCCATGACCGCGTTGAGGTTGGCCCCGTCGTAGTAGCACAGGCCCCCCGCGTCGTGGACGATCCTGGTGATCTCCAGGATGTTCCTGTCAAAAATCCCCACCGTGTTGGGGTTGGTCAGCATCAGACCGGCGGTGTCCGGCCCCACGGCGCCGCGCAGGGCCTCCACGTCCACGCAGCCGTCTTCGCCGGAGGGGATGTTCACCACCGTGAAGCCCGCCATGACGGCGGAGGCCGGGTTGGTGCCGTGGGCGGAGTCGGGGACGATGATCTTTGTCCGGGCGGCGTCGTTCCGCCGGGCGTGGTACGCCTTGATGAGCAGCAGGCCGGTGAACTCGCCGTGGGCCCCGGCGGCGGGCTGGAAGGTCATGGCGTCCATGCCGGTGATCTCCCCCAGGAGCTTTTCGGACTCGTGGAGGACCTCCAGACAGCCCTGGACCGTCTCCTCGGGCTGGAGGGGGTGAATCTGGGAGAACAGGGCGGCCATGTCCTCGTTGATCTTGGGGTTGTACTTCATGGTGCAGGAGCCCAGGGGGTAGAAGCCGTCGTTCACCCCGTGGACCCGCTTGGCCAGGGCTGTGTAGTGGCGGGTCAGCTCCGTCTCGGACACGTGGGGCAGGTTCAGGGGCTCCGTCCGGGGACGGGACAGGGTGACCTCCGGCACGTCGCAGGGGGGCATCAGGGACAGGTGCTGGCCGGGAGCGCCCTTTTCAAAAATCAGCTTCATGTCAGCACACCTCCTTGATGATGGAAACGGCCCGGTCCAGCTCCTCCCTGGTCACCAGTTCGGTGACGCACCAGAGGATGCCGTCCTTCACGGGCAGGCCGCCCAGGATGCCGTTTTCGTCCAGCGCCCTGAGGATTTTGACCGGATCGCCGCATTTGGTGACGAACTCGTGGAAATACTCGCCGGTGTGGACTCGGGGGAGGCCGGTTTTCTCCAGCTCCCCGGCAAAATAGTGGGCCTTGGACATACAGAGCGTTGCGGCCTGCCGCAGGCCGTCCGCGCCCATGGCGGTCATGTAGCCCCCGGCGGTGAAGGCGCACAGGGCCTGGTTGGAGCAGATGTTGCTGGAGGCCTTCTCCCGTCGGATGTGCTGCTCCCGGGCGGTGAGGGTCAGCACGTAGCCGGTATTGCCCTCCGCGTCATGGGTCTGGCCCACGATGCGGCCCGGCAGCTTGCGGAACATGGCCTTGGTGGCGGCCATGTAGCCCAGGTAGGGCCCGCCGAAGGCCACGTCCAGCCCCAGGGGCTGCGCCTCGCCCACGGCGATGTCCGCGCCGCAGGCGGCGGGGGTCTCCATCACTGCCAGGGCGATGGGGTTGCACCCCATGATGAACCTGGCCCCGGCGGCGTGGGCGGCCTCGCCGGTGGCCCGGGCGTCCTCGATGTTCCCATAGTAGTTGGGCTGGGCGATGTAGACGCAGGCGGCGTCCGCCCCCAGGGAGACGGCGGACAGGTCCGTGCGGCCGTCCCTCTCGGGGATCAGCTCCAGGGCCATGCCGGAGCCGAAGCAGTAGGTCCGCATGGTCTCGATCACCTGTGGGTCCGCGCAGGCGGAGACGTACGCCCGGTTCCGCTTCCGGTCCCGGCACATGGCCAGGGCCTCGGCGGCGGCGGTGCCGCCGTCGTAGACGGAGGCGTTGGACACGTCCATGCCCGTGAGGGCGCAGATCATGGTCTGGTACTCAAAAATGGACTGGAGGATGCCCTGGCTGATCTCCGCCTGATAGGGGGTGTAGGCGGTGACCAGCTCCTCCCGGCCGGTGACGCTCTTCACCACGGCGGGGATGAAGTGCCGGTAGGACCCCGCCCCCCGGAGGACGGTGGGGTACACCCGGTTTTTCCCGGCCATGGCGGAGACCTTCTGCCGGACGGACAGCTCGCTGAGGCCCTCGGGGAGGTTCAGCCGGTCCACCAGCATCTCCCGGGGCACGGCGGCGAACAGCTCCTCCGCCCTGTCCACGCCGAGGGCGGCCAGCATGGCCCGCTGCTGGGCGGCGGTATTGGGGACGTAAGTTCCCATAAGAAACATGTTCCTTTCCTGAAAAAGATGCCGGGGCGGAACGGTGCCCGCCCCGGCGCAGGGGGTTATTTCTGCACGAACGCCTCGTACTCGTCGGCGCTCATCAGCTCGCCGCAGGCGGAGATGTCCCTGATCCTGGCGATCCACGCGCCGTAGGGGTCCTCGTTGAGGAGCTGGGGCTCATCCTCCAGCTCGGTGTTGACCTCCTCAATGACGCCGGTGCAGGGGCTCATGACGTCGGAGACGGCCTTGACGGACTCCACGTCGCAGAAGGACTCGTCGGCGATGACCTCGTCGCCCACCTGGGGCAGGTTGATGAAGACCAGATCGCCCAGCTCGCTCTGGGCAAAGTCGGTGATGCCCACCAGGGCGGTGTCGTTCCCCAGGTCCTTGAACCACTCGTGGTCCTTGGTGTATTTCAGCTCAGCGGGAAAATTCATGGTGTGTTCCTCCTTGTTTTTGGTATAAAGCGTATTCTTCCTCAAAACGGGACGGGCCCGTATCAGATACCGGATTTCTTCGCCAGATCGTTCAGGGCGCTGACGACATCGTCCTCGCCGAAGCAGTACCGCATCTCCGTGTACCCGGCCCGGAGGGCCTCGACGTCCTCCCGGACCTCCTTCCCCCGGAGGATGCAGTCCGCCATGATCTGCGCCAGACGGTCAAACCCGGCGGGGCCGAAGCCGAAGCGGGTCATCTCGTTGACGCCCATGCGCAGCGCGCCGGAGGCGGTGAAGCCCTCCTCCTCGGGGGTTGCCTGGTAGTTGCAGATGATGTTGTTCCGCTCCAGGCGCATGGCAACCTCGGGACCGGTGCCGTAGCCCACGTTGACGATGACCTGGTGGGTCTCGGTGTAATCGATGGCGGGATCGCCCGCCACGTCCAGACCGGCGGCCTTGAGGCTCCTGGCGAAGCTCTTGGCGTTGCTCACCACCGCCGCCTGATAGGCGTCCTTGAACTGGTTCATCTCGTAGGCCGCCATCAGCAGGCCCAGCTGGGTGCCCAGGTGGTGATTGGAGACGCTGCCGGGGAAGGCCCGGCTCTCAATGGTCTCCCACAGGCCGTATTTCAGCTCGCCCTTTTTGTAGTTGACGCCCACGATGCCCCGCTGGGGGCCGAAGAAGGTCTTGTGGGTGGAGCCGGTGACGATCTCCGCCCCCTCCTGGAAGGGCTTCTGGAAGTGATCGCCGGTGAGGCCGAGAACGTGGGCCATGTCGTACATGATGGTGGTCTCCAGGCCCATTTCGTCCACGTACTCCCGGATGGCGGCCACGGGCTCCCTGTGGAGGACCATGCTCTTGCCGAAGATGATGAACTCGGGGCGGTAGCGGTCGATGGCCTTTTTGGTCTCCTCCACGTCGATCTTGTAGATGTTGTCCTTCAGGACGGGGAAGTTCACCAGGGCGTGCCGCTCGGTGACGGGATCAATGGCGATGTAGTCGTGGAGCGCGCCCATGGGCTGCGCGGACAGGTGGCCGCCCTTGATGATGTGGTTGTTCATGATATAGCCCAGCCGCCTGGGGTCCTGCTTGCGGTTGAGGCGGTTCTTCCAGTCCATGAGGGCGGAGAACACGCAGGTGTTGGACATCTGGCCGCTGACGCACCGGGTTTCCACCTCGGCGCAGCCCATGAAGGCCTTCATCTCCTCCACCAGCAGCCGCTCCACCTCGTCGATGAACTCAGTGCCCTGATAGTAGAACACGTCCGCGTCGTAGAAGCTCTTGACCTTCTTATGCTCGGCGTACCGGAAGGAGGGGTCGCTGGCGCACAGCAGGCGGACCGCACGGGAGGGCGTCATCTCCGAGGGGATGAGGTTCACGCACTTCTCCTGCCGCCATACGTGGTTTTCGACGGCGCGGCCGATGAGGTCCAGCGCTTTGGGCTTCCGGTCGCCGGAGGCGGGGGCGGCGTCCTCCTCCACGGGGCGGTAGAGGATGGGGCGGGCGAAGGGGGGCGCGTCCACCCGCATGTGGTAGGGGGGGATCACGGCCTTCAGCCTGCGGCCCCGGACGTCGATCTGAACCTGGTCGTCCTCCAGGGTGTCGCTGTCCAAGATGGCCAGGCCGATGGAGCGCTTGGCGGTCTCCTCCAGGATGACGGTGCCCAGGCCCTCGCCCTCGTGGCGGTAGTAGGGCACCATGGTGCCGCTGGTGACATAGCCGATGCGCTTATCGCCCTTGTATACGGGCATCCCCGCCCGCATGACGCCCTTGTCCAGCAGGGTGATGGGCAGAATCCGCCGGGGCAGGTCCGTCAGATCGGAGAAGTCCCGGTTCATGATCCGCCTGAACACCTCGTACTGCTTCGCCAGGGCCTCCCGTCCGATGAAATCCCCCTTCTGGGGGGAGAAGCTGACGGCGAACTTGGCCAGAGGCACGGCGAAAACGGGGATCTCCTTCCCCTCGGGGTCCGTGCCCATCTCGTGCCCGTACAGGGGCAGGCAGGCCTCCAGACGGCAGGTGTCCCGGGCTCCCAGTCCGGCGGGCTTCGCCCCCAGTTCAATGAGCCGGTTCCAGAGCCAGGCGGCTTCGGCGGACTCGATGTAGACCTCGTAGCCGATGGGCTCGCCGGTGTAGCCGGTCTTGGCCACCCGGACGGTGCGGCCCTCGAACCGGAGGGTGTTCAGGGCGTTCTTCACCGGCTCGGTGACGGCCTGGCCTCCGGAAAGAACCTGCAGGATATCCTTGGCCCTGGGGCCCTGGACGGCGATGGCGGCCCAGTCGCCGGTGATGACGGTCATTTTGGCGTCGTAGCTTTTGATCTGCTCACGGAGATGCTCCAGGTCCTTGTCCGTGTTGGCGGCGTTGACCACCAGCAGATACCGGTCCTCCTCGAAGCGGTAGAGGTAGGCGTCGTCCACCGCGCCGCCGTTTTCGTTGGGGATGATGGCGTACTGGGCCTGGTTCAGATCCAGGGCCATGACGTTGCTGCTGAGTACATGCTGGAGGAAGGGGACCGTCTCCGGCCCCTCCACCAGGATGCGGCCCATGTGGGACACATCGAAGAGGCTGCAGGCGTGGCGGGTATACAGATGCTCCGCCACGATGTCGGTGGGGTACTTGATGGGCATTTCCCATCCGCCGAAATCCACCATGGTGGCGCCCGCCGCCACGTGGACGCCGTAGAGCTGGGTCCGCTTGAGATCGCTCATAGTTTGCCCTCCTGATAAATAATGTGGGGTACCGGAAAACAGGGATAAAAAAGCAGGGCGCGGCAAGTCCGCCTGCGCCTCTGTCGTTTCGCCCGCCGCGGGGGTGGGCGGTCTCTCGCGGATCGTTCATCCGCATATGCCGCTGCGGCCTTTTTCCACCTCCTAGGATACCAGCCAGCCCCCTGTCTGTCAAGGCTGGATTCCATTTTTTGCGGCAAAAGATGGGGAGGGCGTCCCCCGGTCCGGAGGCATCCGCCGTGATGGGGAAAAAAGAACAATCTTTTTCTGAAAAACCGCAGAACAGCACAAAAAGTCCGGGTATTTCCGCGCTGCGGGCTTGCGGGACGGGGAGGTTTCTGGTATAATGGCGGTATCACGGAACGCCATTACAGGAAAAGGAGTATCGCCATGTCAAAACGATGTCCCGACTGCGGGTTTATGAATGAGGACTCCCGCATTTACTGCAGCTCCTGCGGCGAGCTGCTGGACCCGGAGCTTCGGCTGATTCAGAGCCTGGAGCGGCAGAAGTCCGCGCCGTCCAAGGCCCAGCCCGCCAGGCAGGAGGCCGCCCCGGAGCCTCCCGCCTCCCGGAAAACCGGCGGCGAGGAGGAGTATGTCCATCAGCGGATGGCCCGGGAGCAGAAGAGCAGTCCTGTGCCCTGGATCATTCTGGGCCTGATCGCGGCGGCGGCGGTTATCGCGCTGATCGTCCTGAGCTGACCGCCATGCTCTTTGACACCCATGCCCACTACGACGCGGAGCAGTTTGACGGGGACCGGGAGGCCGTCCTGGCGGGGCTGGTCCGGCGGGGCGTCTCCCTGGCGGTGAATCCCGGGTGCGACGTCCCCTCCTCCCGCGCGGCGGTGGCGCTGGCCCGCGCCTGGCCCTTCCTCTATGCCGCCGTGGGCTACCATCCGGAGAACTGCGCCCCTTACGACCCGGCGGAGCTGGACCTCTTCCGGGAGTGGGCGAAGGACCCCAGGGTGGTGGCCATCGGGGAGATCGGCCTGGACTACTACTGGGAGGAGAATCCCCCCAGGGAACACCAGCGGCGGGTCTTCCGGGACCAGATGGCCCTGGCGGAGGAGCTGGACCTGCCGGTGATCGTCCACGACCGGGAGGCCCACGCCGACAGCCTGGCGGTGGTGCGGGAATTCCCCCGGGTCCGGGGGGTGTTCCACTGCTTTTCCGGCAGCGCGGAGATGGCGGAGGAGCTGGTCAGGCTGGGCTGGATGGTCTCCTTTACCGGCGTGCTGACCTATAAGAACGCCCGCAGGGCGGTGGAGGCCGCCCGGGCGGTGCCGCTGGAGCGGATCATGATCGAGACGGACAGTCCGTACATGGCACCGGCGCCCCACCGGGGGAAGCGGAACGACTCCGGCTATGTCCGGCACGTCTGCGAAAAGCTGGCGGAGATCAAGGGGATCTCCTTTGAGGAGTGCGCCCGGATCACGCTGGAGAACGGAAAGCGGTTTTACGGAATCACGGAATAACGGGTTCACCCCCCGGATGCAAACGCCCATTGCATCCGGGGGGCGGCTTTTTTCAGCGTACCGGCAGTCTCACTTCAAATCCTCCAGCCCCGCCTTGCAGAAGGACTTGAAATACCGGTACACGGGCTCCAGGAAGCTGTATCCGTCAGCCAGGGTGTCTGCCAGCCCGGGGGAGAACAGCGCCTCGTCCGCCGGACAGTACCGGCCCACGGACAGGTCCTTTTTGTTGTACCACTCCGCCAGCAGGGGAGTGGATTCGCCCTTTTTCCGGGCGTAGTCCTTGCCCTGGACGGCGAAGCGGCCGTCCTTGCTGAGCCTGCGGACCAGCTTTTCCGCCCGTCTGGGGTCCTGGTCCATGTCCCGGCGCATGGCGGCCAGGGTCTGCGCCCCGGCGTTCCAGAAGCCCACGCCGTAGCTCCACTCCTCCGGGGTGATCTCGAACCAGAACACGGGCTGCTGGCTCCAGATGTCGTTCTCCGGACGGATGGTCAGCCAGAGGTGGTCCTTGTAGGGCCCCTGGCCGTGGAGGCGGCGGGCGTCCCGGTAGATACGGCAGACGTGGAGGTTCAGGTCCAGCTTGGGGTATTTGTCCATGAATTTTTCGTAGACGTCCTTACCCAGCTCCAGGGTGGGGGTGTAGAGGTGGTCCATGTAGTCCTGTTTGTGGGCGGTGAACCAGTCGCGGTTGTTGTTCAGGCGGATGCCCCACATGAAATCAAAGGTTTTTTCTGAGTAGCCGGTAAACATGACGGTTCCTTTCTGCGGCCCTGGGGGCCGCTTTCTGCTTTTATCTTTATGTTACCCCGGGAGCTGCGCGCCCCCGGACCCCGCGGGTACTTTTTGTGTGAACAAAAAGTACCCAAAAAGTCACTTAAGGAACTACGTTCCTTAAGAATCCTCCTTCATTACGGGGGTGATTTGTTTTGCGCCCGAGGCACAGACGGTCTGGTCTAAACTGACTGCCGTCCGCTCTGCCGGTCTTCTGCGTCTGTTTCAGCGTGGTAACTGTTGGCCCCTACCGTGCAGACTGAGCAGACTCACCGGGGTGCAAGTTTGCAGGATGTACCGTTAGGCCGCGTGCCCTTTGCAGGCAGTCTCTCTTTGAAAGGGCGGCAGCCGGAGTCCTACAAGTACCAGAG
>JAAZZJ010000441.1 GCA_014237695.1 Oscillospiraceae bacterium
TTTTTCTGGCCCAGGTGTCCGGCCAGGTGTCCGCCCTGGCGGAGAAGTACCATCATGTTGCCCCGGACCCAGCGCATCCGCTGGCGGATGGACTGGCCCAGCTGGGTGGGCTGCTCGTCATACAGCTCCGCTTCTCCGCAGTAGCCGATCTTCTCGCCCTCCAGAATGCAGTGGACGGTGAACTCCGTGTCCTCGCTGAGGGAGTGGAAGGGCCAGCCGCCGCACCGGAGCATGATCTCCCGGCTGAACACGTATCCGGTACCGGACACCACCGCGCTCAGACCCAGACGTGTGCGGGGCTCGTTGAGGAAGGCCGCGTCCCGCAGGAACCACAGGCCGTATCCGGCGGAGATCCAGTTGTCACCGTAGTTCTTGGAGTTGCGGTAGCTGGTGACAATGGGGCATTCCGGGGAGAAGACCTCGTTCATCCGGGAGACGTAGTCGGAGGCCAGAAGGTTGTCGGCGTCGAAGACAAAGTAGCCGTCGTAGTAATGGTCGCCCCGCTCCTCGCGGATATGGGAGAGGAGGAAGTTCAGGGCGTAGCCCTTGCCTACATGGCGGGTGTCATTGCGCTGGTAGACGATCGCGCCCGCGTCGCCGGCCGCCTGGGCGGTGTTGTCGGTGCAGTTGTCGGCTACCACATAGACGTCCAGATATTCGGCAGGGTAGTCCTGCCGCTTGAGGCTGTCTACCAGCTGGGCGATCACCGCCTCCTCATTCCGTGCAGAGATCAGCACGGCGTAGCGGCGCAGGGGTGCGTTCTCCGTTACCCGGTGCCTGCGCCACAGTGCCACCGGTACATACAGCAGCTGATAGAAATAACACGTCAGGAACAGGATGCCGATCACCCTGTTTACATTTTCCAGAACCATCAATGCACTCATGATTCACTCCTTTCCCGCGCCTGACAGATGGCGCGATAGACCAGCAGACCGCCGCAGCTGATAACCATTGTAGCAACGAATACCAGCAGGGCAAACGTATAATTTCCCATGCCCAGCGCATCTCCGCCGATGGTGGAGGTGACGATGGAAGGGAAGGGGGCGATGGCACTGACAATCAGCCAGGTTTTCAGCGGCAGATCAGTCAGCCCAACCACGTAGCAGAGCAGATCCTTCGGCGTTCCCGGCAGGAAGAACAGGAAAAAGACCCACGCGGTGAGCTTCCTCCTGTTTTGCAGGAAGGACAGCGTGTTGAGCTTTTCCAGTGGGAAGAACACCTCGACCGCTTTGGTGCCGAAGCGCCGTACCAGAAGGAACACAGCCACCCGTCCGATAAAAGCGCCGAACATGCACAGCAGCGTCCCCTCCAGCGCGCCGAAGGCGTAGCCCGCCGCGATCTCCAGCGGCTCGCCGGGGATGGCAGCTACCACGATCTGAAGAATCAGCATCCCCAGAAACGCGATGGGGGCCAGGACGCCCTGCTCATCCACCCAGGCCCGGAACCGTTCCGGCTCCTGGGCGAATTGTATGAGAGGCTTTCCGGCGAAGAAGAAGACCAGCGCGGAGAGCAGGAGAAACAGGAAAATTCCAATTCCCGCGATCCATTTTTTCTGTTTTTCTGTAAAGCTGCGGTGATCGCTCATGGCGGCGTCCTTTCCTTGGGAGGTTTTCTGGATGCTATTCTACTAGACTTTGGATTAAATTGAAAGATGGGAAATCTATAAGATTTCTTTAACATGCTTTTTCCTGAAAAAATCCCTGGAGACGAATGGCACGCCCGGACAGTGCGGAGGTCTGGCCTGGGTGTTCTCCAGGGTGCGGCTTATATGTATAGCAGAAGCGATTGACTGTACCCCACTGGTTTGCTGTGGTTTTTTGACAGGCTGAGCGGCCCTGTGAGATGTTTTCACAGGGCCGCCCTTCGGATATATTGCGTAGA
>JAAZZJ010000442.1 GCA_014237695.1 Oscillospiraceae bacterium
GTTAATGTGGTACAGAGGTCCGTCTCCTCCTTCTGACGTTGCGGCGAACCATCCGCTCCTGCCGTCCGAAGCGAAGACCTCCAGATAGGGTACGGCATATAGCGGGACCTCCGGGGCCTGCCTCCATGGGAAGAAATGAACGCCGCACAACCGGGAGACTTCCGCAAGAAAAGGTCCTTCTTCCTCTGTCAGGACCTCCAGACCGGTATAAACGACCTTTGTTTCCCGCTCAAAGATAATGCCGGACGGGCCATCCGACGGGCCGGCATCAATATAAATGGTTTCCGCCATAAAAAATCCCCCCCTGCGTTTTTCCCATTCTAACGCAGGGGAGGAGAGAAGTCAATCCGTTAAATCAATCCGTACTCCGCCAGCACGCCTGCCAGCCGATCCCGGTTCTCCGGCTCCATCTCGCACATGGGGGAGCGGAAACACTCCTGACAGTATCCCATCATAGCCAGGGCCGTCTTGACAGGGATGGGGTTCACCTCCCAGAAGAGCGCCTCGCAGAGCTTCCGCAGCTTCAGCTGCATCTGTCCGGCGGCAACGAAATCGCCGTTCAGGCAGGACTCCGTCAGCCGGTGCATCGCTTCAGGCATCACATTGGCCGCCACGGAGATGACCCCTTTGCCGCCGAAGAGCATGATGGGAGCGGTTTCATCGTCGTTGCCGGACCATATGTAAAAGTCCTCCGGGCACAGCTCACGGGTTTTCTGCACCAGCGCCAGGTCGCCGCCCGCCTCCTTTACGCCCACGATGTTGGGATGCTCCGCCAGGGCGGCGTAAATCTCCGCCGTACATTTCACCCCGGTCCGGGAAGGCACGTGGTAGAGGATCACGGGCTTCTCCACCGCGTCGGCGACCGCCGTGTAGTGGCGGATGAGCCCCTTTGGGGTAGCCTTGTTGTAGAAGGGCGTCACCACCAGCAGGGCGTCCACACCGGCGCCGGAGGCGTCTCTGGACATGGCAATAGCGTTTTCCGTATTGTTGGAGCCGGTCCCCGCGATGACCGGAACCCTGCCGTCCACGTGGCGCACCACGGCCTCAATGGTGCGGATGCGCTCCTCATAGCTCATAGCGGCGGCCTCGCCGGTGGTGCCGCAGACGATGATGGCGTCCGTGCCGTTCTCCAGCTGAAAGTCCAGCAGGCGGACCAGAGCAGGGTAGTCGACGCCGTCATTGGTAAAGGGCGTGATGATGGCCACGCCGGAGCCGGTAAAAACAGGCTGTTTCATAAGCTGCCTCCTGACGATCTGTTCTTGTTATTATTCTATAGGAACAGCTTATGCAGTATAATAGATATTTGTGCGGAAAAGTATGCAAAACATGTCCACTTCCTGAAAGCCGGATAGACGATCAGTACACGCCGGTAAAAATGAGGCGGGGTTCCTGCCTGCTTTCCAGGATCCGGATGGTCAGGCAGTCTGTAACCACGTCCTCCAGCGGAACGATCTTCTTATAACCAATAACGGTGCCTGCGTAAATTTCCGCTCCGCTGCCATCAAGGACACAGAAAGCTTCTACCCGCTGGCTTTTCGTGATATCCTCCATCAGGACAATCCGGGAAACGGCCACCGGTTCTGGCCACAGGAGCCGGACTGTGTCCTCTGTCCGGACAATCCGCGCCTCCTTCGCCCGATCCCGGCGGTAAGTCTCCCGAAGATACGCGCCCAGCTCTCTCAGCCGCGCGGCGTCGTTCTCATGGATGAGCCCTTCCGGTGTGGGCGGGATGTTCAGCAGAAAAGCGGCGTTCCCGCCCACGGAGGACTCATAAATTCTGACCAGCTCCGCCAAGGACTTCACCTGACTGTCCTCCTCCGGATGGTAGAACCACCCGGGCCGGATGGAGGTGTTGACCTCCGCCGGAT
>JAAZZJ010000443.1 GCA_014237695.1 Oscillospiraceae bacterium
CTTCTTGAATGTAAGGAACATGCAATCACCCCCTCCTACCCTATGCCTGTACGGAAGAAAGTATACCGCACATCTTTCTGGAGCCGGCATAAGATGGAATACGGGCGCACCACGCCCCGATTATACATGAAGGAGGAATCTTCCCTTGGAGAATCCCAATCCGAATCCTACCGCCTGCGGCGTTATGGAGGGCAGTCTGCCCGGAAAATGTGCCGGTATGGCGTTTCCCTATATCCCAATGCAGGAGAACAGCGCCGAGCGTTACGACCAGACGCAGGCGCTGGCTGCCGGAACCCTGTTTCCCGGCCTGAATCTGCCCTTCTTCCGGGCGGTCAAGAGTAAGATGAACTGCCCCAACAATGCCCTGTGTGAGCTGATGGCTCTGGGCTTTACCATCAATGAGCTGGGGCTGTATCTGGACACACATCAAAATGACAAGGAAGCCCTGGCGCTCTATCTGGACTATGTCAAGCTGGCCAAAGAAGGCCGGGCCCGCTATGAGTCCATGTACGGTCCCCTCCAGCAGACCGAGGTTACCGCTGCCGGGTATACCTGGCTTAACGATCCCTGGCCCTGGGAAGTGACGGAAGGAGGAAAGCAGTAATGTTTGTCTATGAAAAGCGGCTGCAATATCCGATCAAGATCAAAAACACAAATCCCAAGCTGGCAGCGCTGATTATTAGTCAGTATGGAGGACCAGATGGAGAATTGGGTGCATCCCTGCGTTATCTCAGCCAGCGCTTCTCCATGCCCTATCCCGAGCTGAAGGGGCTTTTGACAGATATCGGGACGGAAGAGCTGGGGCATTTGGAAATGATTGGCGCCATCGTCCACCAGCTGACCCGCAATCTTACAGATGAGCAGATCAAGACCGCGGGATTTGACGCCTACTTCGTTGACCGTACGGCAGGCGTATATCCCACCGCCGCGTCCGGGTTCCCCTACAGCGCCGCCAGTATGGCCTGCAAGGGCGATCTGATCGCTGACCTGACGGAGGATCTGGCGGCAGAGCAGAAGGCCCGGGTGACCTACGACAACATCCTCCGCCTCAGTGACGACCCGGACGTGAACGACGTCATCAAGTTCCTGCGCCAGCGGGAGGTGGTCCACTTCCAGCGCTTCGGCGAAGGCCTTCGGCTGGCAAAGGACCGCATGGCGGAGAAAAACAACATTTATTTTACCAATCCATCGTTCGACCGCTGAGATGTGCCATAATACCTTGTGACGAGTTCAGTTGCCCAATCAAATTCACGAACAGGGACACGATCAACTGGACTTTTCGTGGACAGAATAGGACAGTAGGACTTGAACACAAGGAGGTTCATTATGGCAGAATTAACCTATACGAGAGTAGGCGACTACTATATCCCCGATCTGATACTTGACGAGGAACCGGAGCAGGATGTATTCTATGGCAAGTACGGCGATCTTCGGCGCGACTACCTCTGGGAACATAAGCCCAAGCTGTGGATGGTGCTGGTGAACAGCGGCAAGCTGGCCGACCATCTGAAAGGCATCGAGCGGATGGCGGAGCAGCGCATGGACACGCTCCTGCCGCAGTTGATGAAAGCCGCTGGCGTGACCGAAGAATTGAAAGCCAGCGATCAGATGGCGTGGGTGGGGCTGGTCAACAACTGCCGGGCGCGAGCCGACGAGATCATCATGGCCGATCTGGTCTATGTTTGAGGGGGCGGTCTGATGCTGACCTTTGAAAAGGTGATGGAGGTTTTCAAGGACTATCTCACCGAGGACACCCGGTATGAGATCGTCATGACCTCCCACGGCTACACAGTGCTGGAATGGGATTCCAGCGCCAACACCTGGGCAGGTGAAGAACTGTGCGCCACACCGGAGATCATGCGG
>JAAZZJ010000444.1 GCA_014237695.1 Oscillospiraceae bacterium
GGCTCGCGGGCCGTGGCGGCGGAGAGGATGATACGCTCCCTGACACTCAGCACCTCCAGACGCTCTGCCAGCCACTGCTTTTCCTCTGCCGTACCCGGCAGATGAAGTATGGATTCCGCATACTCGTTCATATCATCACCACCCCTTCCGGGGAGCATACCCGTTCCATCATCCGGGACACTTCGGCAAGCTGCATCTTGTTCTCATAAATGTCAGTCGTCATTTTTACATCTCCATTTCTCTCAGGCCGGGCGCCTGATCCTCTTGCAGGACCGGCTGACCGTCCCGGCGCTCTATCAGTCCGTAGCCGGTGATGACCCCGTGATCCCGCTCCAGCAGGGAGCGGCCAAAGGCGGTCAGGTTCACATATTGGGCGAAATCCGCGGCGCACTCCTGGCCGGTCATCACGCACAGCTCCCCCATGGCCACATCTTCCGGGCTGCTGACCGCAGGGTCAAAGATGTACTCGTCCACTGCGGTGGCAATGGCGGCGGCCTGTCCGATATCCCCGCAGTCCATCGCCGCAAGGATGGCCTTGTACCGGGGCAGTTCGCCCCGCGCGTCCAGCTCCTGCAGGCGCTTGGACAACTCCAGTATCTGCGGCGCTTCTCCATCCAGATACATGGTATGGTTCAGGCGGGGGATGGGGCAGTCCCAAATGGACGCGGCGACATTCCGCCAGCTTTCCGCGCCCAGTTTCTCCAGCGCCTCCCGCATCTGCCCCTCCGGAGCGGGCAGCCGCAGCTGGAGCATATCCTCCTGCCGGACCGGTCCGGTCAGGGGGATCGCCGCCACGTTGAGCAGGATGGTGTATGCCGGTTTCCGGGGTTGGAAATCCATGGTTTCACTGGCATGGCGCACATCTTCGTGAGGTTCCACATAGCCGAAGCTTGTGTATACGCCGCCCTTTGCTTCCCGGTGTTCCTTCCCGATCTTTCCGAAATCCAGCAGTTCAAACGCGGCGTCCGACAACTTCTCCGCCTCTGAAACGAATCCGTTTCCCGCCAGAAAACGGCCCAATTCGCAGTCTGTGGCGGCATCCTCCACCACGTGGCAGCAATCCGCGCTGTGGGCGAAGTCGATGAGCCGGGACACGGAGATGGGAAGCGCTTTCTTCCGAATTTCCATCCCCACCAACCCCTCAAAGGCCGCCATACCCCGCACATCTGTCTCGTTGATTTCCGACAATTTCCCAGCCAGGGCGTTGAGCTGGCGGACATCCGGCAATTCCGCGATACACTTTTCCAGAAATTCAAACGCGTGATACTCCAGAATTTCCAGATAGGGCGGTTTCCCCGGCTCCAGCCGCAGCCGTTCCATAAGGTCCAGCATCTCGTAATCGCTGGCGGGCAGGTCCAGCTCCACATAGTTGTGAAGGCCGTTGGAAGCGTAGACGCTGAATATTTTACTCAAAGCGCATCCCGCCTTCCTGCTGAGGCATATAGATCCCGGGGTCCGCGCCAGGTTTGTCCCAGCCGAACATGGAGCCGAAGCTCATGGCCTCCTCCTGCGCCTTGCAGATACCTCTTTTCTGGTTGAGGTAGTCCGCAAGACGGCGGTTCTTCGCCGGATCATTCTGATTCCACTCCGTTGGAAAATACCCGCTCTCCCCCCGCTTGATGAGGATCAGGCTGCCATCGCTGGGCAGGGTGGAGTAGCATATATCCGGAAGCCGCTCGGAGAAGTGCGGATCAAAGCGGTCCTGTTCCGCCATAATGCTCCAATCCTCGTCTTGCCACAGGTGGGCGTATATCTCCAGACCTTCGCCAACTTTGATCTCATGCTGCTCAACCGATTCACCGGCGCCGTCACTTGCCTGTCCAGTCACATTTTCCATGAGCAGATCCAGCTCCTCCGGCGT
>JAAZZJ010000445.1 GCA_014237695.1 Oscillospiraceae bacterium
TACTCCTCTCCCCACACGCGCTCGTAAATGGTCTCCCGGTACATGGCGCGCCGGGGATTTCGGGCGAAAAGGAGCAGCAGGTCATACTCGGTTTTGGTCAGGCTGATCTCCGTCTCTCCCTGCCAGACCCGCATGGAGGCGGTATCGATCCGCAGTCCGCCGATCTCCAGGACCATATCGCACTTCCGGTACCGGCGCAGCACCACATCAATGCGGGCCAGCAGCTCAATGGTGTCGAAGGGTTTGACGATGTAGTCCTCCGCGCCCAGCCGCAGTCCCTTCACCCGGTCGTGTACGGAGGCCTTGGCGGTGAGGAAGATCACCGGGATCTCCATGGGACGGATGTACTCCATCAGCTCGAAGCCGTCCACCTCCGGAAGCATCACGTCCAGGAGGATCAGGTCATAGGTGTTCTTTTCCAGCAGATCCGCCGCTGCCGCGCCGTCGTAGGCGCAGGTGCAGAGGAACCCCTCTTTGGTCAGGCTCATGCGGATCAGGTTGGAGATGGGCTTTTCGTCCTCTACAATCAAGACGTGGATCATGGGCGGGCTCCCTCCTTCTCCCTTGTGATGTGAAAACAGTTGAGATACAAAGTATATCATTCCGGCATCAAAACGGCAACAGAATTTTAGAAAATGGGGAGGAGGCGTAAGCCTCCTCCCCGCAAATTTTAGTTCAGGTGCCAGATATCCTCGTTGTACTGCCGGATGGTGCGGTCAGAGGAGAAATAGCCGGCCTTGGCAATATTCACCAGCATCTTCCGCGCCCAGGTCTCCCGGTCGGCGTACTGGCGGACAGCCAGATCCTTGACGGCAATATATTCCTCCACATCCAGCAGGGCCATGAACCAGTCCTTGCCCTTCATGTCCCGCCACAGGGCCGCCAAGGCCTTGGGGTCGCCTGTCTCCAGCAGCTCCCGGGACAGCAGGAAGTCCACCAGCCGCTCCACCTTGGGGGAGTGGTAGTAGTCCAGAGCCCGGTAGCGCTCGCCGCCCTTGTCGTCGTAGAGATGGATGACCCGGTCGCTGTGGGCGCCGAAGGTAAAAATGTTTCCGGGACCCACCAGCTCCGCGATCTCCACGTTGGCGCCGTCCAGCGTGCCCAGAGTCACCGCGCCGTTAACCATCAGCTTCATGTTGCCGGTGCCGCTGGCCTCCTTGGAGGCCAGGGAGATCTGCTCAGAGATGTCTGCGGCGGGGATCAGGCGCTCTGCCCAGGTGACATTGTAGTTTTCCACCATGGCCACCCGGAGCCAGGGGCGCACCTGAGGATCGTTCTCAATGAGGCGCTGGAGGCAGAGAATCAGGTGAATAATGTGCTTGGCCATTACATAGGCGGGCGCTGCCTTGGCGCCGAAGATCACCGTAACGGGCTGCTCCGGCGTGCGGCCCGCCTTGATCTCCAGGTACTTATCGATGACGTACAGGGCGTTCATCTGCTGGCGCTTGTACTCGTGGAGCCGCTTAATCTGCACGTCAAAGAGGGAATCCGCATCAAGGCTGATGCCCTGGGCTTCCTGGAGCAGGCGGCAGAAGCGCTCTTTGGCCGTCTGCTTCACACGCAGCAGCTCCTCCAGAACCTGCGCGTCGTTGACATAGGCCATCAGGCCCTCCAGCTTCTCCGGCGCCTGCCGCCAGCCGGCGCCGATGCGGCCGTCAATGAGGGCCGTCAGCGCAGGGTTGCAGGCTTCCAGCCAGCGGCGGAGGGTGACCCCGTTGGTCTTGTTGTTGAACTTGCTGGGATAGAGGTCGTAGAAGGCCTTCAGCTCGGCCTTTTTCAGGATCTCCGTGTGCAGGGCGGCAACGCCGTTGACGGAATAGCCGTAGTGGATGTCCATATGGGCCATA
>JAAZZJ010000446.1 GCA_014237695.1 Oscillospiraceae bacterium
CCTCTCTGCGGTGCTCATTCCCCCTGCGGCGGTTGAGGGCGGCGTTTCGGGCCAGATGGGTGAGCCAGGTTGTCAGGGCGGCCCGGGTCGGGTCGAAGGTGCCGATGGAGTCCCACACCCGGAGCAGCACGTCGGACAGGCACTCCTCCCGATCCCGCTCGTCAGGGAGGATGGGAGTGATGATGTGTGTACGCCGTCTGGAATTGCTCCATCGCCCCATTCTGCCGGTTTTGCAGGGCGTGAACCAGCCGCGTATCCTCCACGATGACTCCCTCCTTTTTGTTCGTATGTCCTACTATACACCGGAGACGGCAAAATCCTACAAAAATTTTCCGCAAAATTAAGAGCACAGAAAATGCCTGCCCGCTCTCAATGGAAGGCGGGCAGGCATTAGACGCTAAAGACTGGAAACTAACTCATATTTCTGGGATGCTCTCAGCGCCAGGTATGCGGGAGAAACATATTCTTTATGCCTCCACTCTTTTTCCTGCCGGTAACTGCTATCATGGGTGCTGATAATATAATCGGTTAATTCTGTATATGGCGCTACCTTTTTTACTGTACGGGCTAATCTGTTATAGGTTTTCGTCAGGCACTCCGGTCTGGGAATATACTCCCTACTTTCATCATAGTATCCAGAAATTGCAAACAACCGGCTTCGAGTTATTTTCTTCGCTTCGTCATAAACCAAGGAAAAACCTGCTTCTATTACCGTATTGCCAGCGGCACTATAGCCGACCAAATTCCCGTCTTGGAATGGTATCTGCTGCTCCATCAATGCACCCGCTTCTGGCAGGTAGAAGTAATAACGATGCTGATTTTCTGTAACGATGTCCAGCGTCTGCCCATAAATCAGTTTTTCAGAAACGGGCTTGATAATAACACAACCACAATCTAATGCCGCCTGTGCGATCTGCAAAAAATCTGTGTATCCCAGCCAATAATTGATTTGCTTACCCACGTTTAAGCTCTCCTCAGTTGTTTTCCTCGCACCACTTCGCAATCTCCCCAATCAGCTCCAGCGGGAGCGGCTTGCTGTAAAGGAGTTGGATCGTGCCCTTGCTGGTCTTGTACTCCGTCAGCCGGTCGGCAAACGCCTCCACGGCCTCCGGGCCGGGATACAGGCCAACGTGCCGCTTGGAGGCCGCGAACTGGATCAGGTTGCGGCCCTTCCAGTAGGTGGGCATACTCCAGGAAATCTTCTCCTTGGCCTCTGGGATGCTGGCCTTGATGGCGGCGTTGATCTGCCGCAGATAGTCCTGCGCCTCCTCCGGCTGGGCGGCGATATACTCTTCAATCGTTGCCGGGGGCTTCCCGCAGTAGTGGCTCTGCGCCGTGTTTTTGAATGACCGCCCGCACTTGGGACATACCCACATGGCTGCTTCCTCCTACTTCCGCAAAATCTTCTCCATCGTCTTTCCCTTCGCCAACTCGTCGATCAGCTTATCCAGGTAACGGATTTCCCGCATGAGCGGGTCCTCTACCTCCTCCACCCGGACGCCGCAGACCACGCCCTTGATCAGCACCCGGTTCGGATTGGGCTGGGGTGCCTTGCGGAAAAAGTCCCCGTAGCAGAGGCCGGCGGGGCGGACCGCCTCCAGCTGCTCCGGGCTGTACCCCGTCAGCCAGCAGATGACTTCATCCACCTCGGCCTTCGTCCTGCCCTTCCTGGTGGCCTTGTCCAGCAGAAGCCCGTAAACTTTCCCGAAATTCATTTGAAACACTTTGTCGTTATTCATAATGCGAATCAAGGGTTAAAAGCAAGAGAAAGGGGTAGAAAAACAGCGCAAAAGAGTAGAGAATGTAAGTATGTGGCAAACAAATCTCATAACACTCTAT
>JAAZZJ010000447.1 GCA_014237695.1 Oscillospiraceae bacterium
ATGGACGGCTCATGGAGGAGCGGCGGGATCCGGCGGAGGTGTTCTCCCTGCGGATGGGAGAGGAGATACGGCATGTGCCGCTGGAGGATATCCTGTTTTTTGAGACGGGAACGAAGGCCCACCATGTACTGCTCCACACCGCCCACAGCCGGATGGATTTTGTGGGCAGCCTGAATGAGCTGGAGGCGGAGCTGGGCGGACGGTTCGTCCGGGTCCACCGGGCCTTTCTGGCGGCGGCGGATAAGATCGAGGCCGTGGAGTGGAAGAAGAACCGGGTCCGGGTCGGGGGGCAGGAGTGCCTGCTGTCCCGGGCCGGGAAGGCTGAATTGAAAAAGCGACTGGGAGAGAGCCGGTAGGGCTCTCTCCCAGTCGCGTCGGGGGTGTTTCCGTTCTGTCTGGTTATCATTGGCATTTGCGGCCTGTTCTTACAGGTACATAACGGCAAAAAGAAGTAACCGCCTGCATGGAATTTGTCAATATCCTGTTCCGTCCTTTCCCGATTCTTGCCGTTCAGGAAAGATATAGGTCGTTTAGGAAATCCCGCCCACTCCGCGGTCATGACGTGGTATGCTCTGCCTGCAGACAGACGAAGAAGGGAGGGAAAAGAGATGGCAAAGGAGCGTTTTGTGGAGGTCTACAACCAGGGTATCGTGAACGTGGCGCGGATCATCGTTGATACGGAGACCGGCGTGAATTATCTGCTGGGGTCCCACAATAAGGCCAACGGCACCGGATTGACCGTGCTGGTGGACCGGGACGGGAAGCCTATCGTTACCCCCGTGGAGTAAAGAACCAGCGGCACGGAATGGGGCTGGTATGGACCGGGCATTACACTGGAGGAATGAAATCATGGAGAAAAAAGTTTCCCTGAAAGAACTGGTGGGGACGAAGATCATTTATGCGGGACTTATTGCCGCCTACTATTGGATGTGGGCAAGACAGGATTGGCACAACTACTATGATGCGATCCAGAATGCGGTCTTCCTGTTTACCATCCTGTTTTTCATATTGCAGGCATCCCGTATCCGCAGGTACAGCAAAGAGGAAAAGGACCAGCAGGCCATCCAGACGCTGCGCAGGATCGATGCCATTCTGCTGAGGGTCCTGACGGCAGCGGCAGTCGCTATCGCGTTTGCCTGCGCCGTCACCTTCTTCGACGGAAGGATGGCGGGGTATGCGCTGGTCGGTACGATCTTTGCCCTGACCGTGCTGCGGACCATCCTGTTCTGCGTGATGGCCGCCGGGAAGAGCTGATATGCAGCAGTGCAATGGGCGGCAAGTCATACCGCTGCCTCCATGCACTTGACCGGACCATAGCAGGGCGCGAAAAAGCGGCACAGCCGGATAGTTCCGGGCTGTGCCGCTTTCCGCGCTATTCAGCTCTCCATGTGCTTGCCCAGGAACGCGGCAATCGTCTGGGCCAGCTTGTACTCTGTTTCGCCGGTGACCAGGTTTTCCCCGTCCTCTACGAACAGCACCAGTCCCAGTACGTCGCCCTCGGAGATGATGGGCGCGGCCACGGCTGTCCGGTACTTGTCGCCGGACTCGGTGACGAAGACGCTGCGCTCCTCACCGGCGTGCTGATAGATGCGCCGGTCCTCCATGATCTGCTCCAGCTGGGGGCTGATCCGCTTGCCCAGCAGCTCTCGTTTGCCGCCGCCGGCCACGGCGATCACAGAGTCGCGGTCCGTCACGGCGGTGATGGCGCCGCAGCTCTTGGACAGCGTCTCGCAGAACTGGGCGGCAAAGTCATCCAGCCCGCCCATGAGGGAATACTTCTTGAAAATGACCTCCCCCTCCCGGCTGGTGTAGATTTCCAGAGGGTCGCCCTCT
>JAAZZJ010000448.1 GCA_014237695.1 Oscillospiraceae bacterium
TGGACCCCTTCCGGGCGATGAAATACTTCTCCGCGCCGGACTGGCGGGCCATCTCGTGAATCAGGGGAATGGACTTGGCCTCGGCGGTGAGCATGTAATCGTAGCTGTCTGCGGGGATCTTGTCCAACAGGGCCCTGGCACAGGCCACCGTAAGCTCTGCGTCGCCGAACATGATGAACGCGCCAATATAGAGATCATCGCTGACCTTGCAGAGGGGCAGCTGCCGCTCCAGGCCGGCAACTTGCATGGTATAGGTCATCAGGGGTTCCTCCTTTATGTCTTTTCCCTCATATTATAACTTCTGCGGCGAAAAAGTCAAGTCATTATAGGGCTTTTCCGTCCGGTCTATGTCCTGCCGGGCGGCACTTTCCGTCCCGCATACTTCTCCTTTGCGTACTCGTACGCTTCCCAGACAAGCGGCTTCAATTCCTCAAACCGGTTCTCATCGGGATTGAGGGCACAAATCCACCCCATCCAGCCATAAACCGGGTGCGGAAGAAGGGTGTTCACGGCTGAAAAATCGTACTCCATATCGATCACGCCTCCTTTGGCGGGCCGCTTCGGGAGCGAGCCGAACAGCTGGGAAAACGTACTTCTGCGCAGGCCCAGGTTGACACGGTAAATCCCCTCCCGGTCCAGCCGGGAACTCTTATCGTTCCCGCCGTCCCTCTCCTTGACGGTCAAAACATAGACGCCCCGTTTCAGTTTCCCGTCCGGATTATAAAAAACACACCTCTCCCCCCAGCTGTTCACCAAAACCGTACCGTCCAGGTGCGCAAGGCAGTACCGCAAAATCTTATCCGGCGTCATGGCACCCTCCCTCGAGCCGGCGCTCCGGCAGCGGGTCCGCCCCTGCCAGAAAACAGCTCTCATCCTGAAACTCCGTCATGGTCTCCCAGTAGCGCTTGGGCATGTTGCTCATGCGGAGTTTGGGGTTCCGGCGCTCCTTGATTTCAATGGTGTCGTAGAAGCGCTTCCACAGGCGGCGGTACTGGGCCTCCTCCGCGGAGGGGGCGGCCATCTTAAAGGACTCCATAGGAATAATTGCCCATTTTCTCACCTGATGGGCCAGGGCCTCGCGGTGGGTCCGGTCATAGAGCAGGAAAGTCTCGTTATACATCCTGTCGCAGAAATGAGGGCGCAGCAGGGGCAGGACTCTGTTTTTCGGCTTGATCTCTCCCGCCAGGATGCCCTCAAAATCCGAAAAGCGCACAAAGCCCTTCAGCAGATGGACCTCCCCGTCCAGGTGGCGCACGGCCTTCAGGAGGGGCATCACCGCCTCGTCGCTGAGGCGGCGGAGGAGGGGTCTTCCGATGACATAGAGGGCGCGGATAAAGCGGTAGATGATCTTTTCCCGCTCCGGGGCGCAGGTAAGGAAGCCTTTGACCACCAGCTCCTTAGCGTAGGGGTCGATCTTCCCCAAGCTCACCAGCACCCGCTGGGCATGGCGGAGGTCCGTCCCCACCCACCGGGCGGGGAAAAAGGTGGACTCAATATGGGCCTCGTCCTGAAAGGCGGCGGGGTATTCTTTGTTGACATAGCTGTCGAAGACGCAGCAGAGGAACCCTTCAAAGGTTCCGTCATAGCGGTAGATTACTTCCATAATGCAAAATCTTTTCTGTCCGTTCCTTTATGACAGATATACTTCTCCAGAACCAGAGGAAATCAGACGCTGCCCAGCCCTCTCCGCCATTCCGGCGCGGGACCGATGTCGCCCCAATACTCCGTCATCTGCGCGATCTTCCCATTTCTCCATCGGTAGAACGTTACCGCCCGGGCGGCGTTCCCTTCCGCCGGCCAAACTTTTGCCACCGACCAGCTGCCGTCCGA
>JAAZZJ010000449.1 GCA_014237695.1 Oscillospiraceae bacterium
CCCGCCGCATGGTCATTACACCCGTTTCCAGCTCGCGCCGTCCTTGGTGTCGGTGACCTCGATTCCCTGGGCCTTCAGTTCATCCCGGATGCGGTCGGCTTCGGCGAAATTCTTCGCCTTCTTCGCCTCGGCGCGCCGGAGGACCAGCGCGTCGATATCCGGGTCGCCCTCGCCGGTGATGGTGATGCCGCCGGAGGCTGAGGCGGAGGACTGGGCCTTGGCGTCCGCCTCCCGCTTGGCGGCGGCCTTCTCCAGGAGGCTCAGGCCCAGGACCTGATCAAAGTCCGCCAGCAGGGCCAGTCTGGTGGCGTCGTTGGCGTTCACCTTCAAAGCATCGTAGAGGGCGGTGACGCCCAGGGAGGTATTCAGGTCGTTGCCCATGGCCTTGCGGAATTTCTCCTTCTGCTGGTCAAAGACAGTCTGATCGACTTCCCCGTCCCCCGGCTTGAGGGCGGCAATGCGGGCGATAAGCTTATTGTACGCCCCCTGGGCGTTGTCCAGGTTCTCCCAGGAGAACACCAGAGACTTGCGGTAGTGGCTCTGGAGGCAGAAGAGGCGGTAGGCCAGGGGATCGTAGCCCTTTCCCTCCACCACGGACAGCGTCAGCTTCTCCCCCTTGCTCTTGCTCATCTTGCCGGTAGGCGTGTTCAAGTGCAGCACGTGCATCCACCAGCTGCACCACTTATGGCCCAGGTACGCCTCGCTCTGGGCGATCTCGTTGGTATGGTGGGGGAAGGCGTTGTCGATGCCGCCGCAGTGGATGTCCAGGTCCTCGCCCAGGTGCTTCATGGAGATAGCGGAACACTCGATATGCCAGCCGGGGTACCCTACGCCCCAGGGAGAATCCCACTTGAGAGCCTGGTCCTCGAATTTGGACTGGGTGAACCAGAGGACGAAGTCGCTCTTATTGCGCTTGTTCCCGTCCTCCTCCACGCCCTCCCGGACGCCTACGGCAAGGTCCTCGGCATCGTGGTCGTTGAAGACGTAATACCGCTCCAGCTTGCTGGTGTCAAAGTAGATGTTGCCGCCGGCGTGGTAGGCGTAGCCGGTATCCAGGAGTTTGGTGATGAGCTGGATATACTCACGGATGCAGTTGGTGGCGGGCTCCACCACGTCGGGGCGCTTGATGTTCAGCTTGGCGCAGTCGGAGAAAAAGGCATCGGTGTAGAAATGGGCGATGTCCATGATGGACTTGTTCTCCCGCTTGGCCCCTTTCAGCATCTTGTCCTCGCCGGTGTCGGCATCGCTGGACAGGTGGCCCACGTCGGTGATGTTCATGACGCGCTTGACGTTGTAGCCCTCGTAGCGCAGGAATTTCTCCAGCACGTCCTCCATGAGGTAGCAGCGCAGGTTGCCGATATGGGCGAAGTCATAGACGGTGGGGCCGCAGGTGTACATCTTCACGATGTCGGGATGGTTGGGAACGAACTCCTCCTTGCGGCGGTTAGCAGAATTGTACAGATACATATTGATGATCTCCTTCAATCAGGATTTTTATTTTCAGCTTCTTCCAGCTTTTTCTCCAGCTCCTCCACTCGGCGGGTCAGGGCCTCGATCTTCTGGAGGGTGGGGTTGACCACATTGGTCTGGTCCACCTCGTCGGCGTAGCGGCGGACCTTCTCGCCGTTGATGCGGACAATCTGGGCGGGAACGCCCACGGCGGTGGCGTTGGCGGGCACATCCTGGAGAACCACCGCTCCGGCGGCGATGCGGGCGTTGTCGTTGATGGTGATGGGCCCAAGGACCCGGGCTCCGGAGCCTACCATGACGTTGTTGCCCAGGGTGGGGTGGCGTTTGCCCACGTCCTTGCCGGTGCCCCCCAGAG
>JAAZZJ010000450.1 GCA_014237695.1 Oscillospiraceae bacterium
ATCGGCGGCAGAAGCCGGATATTTTCGTCGCACAGCAAATCAGCAGCGTAGTACCCCGGCAGGAACGCACCCTCGATTTTTGCGAATGCCCGGCACAGAGCCATGCCCTGCTGTCCATCCGTCCAATCACAGGACCTGACGGCCGCCAGCGCCATGGCGCGGGACCAGGCTACAGACTGCCAGTCCTCCAGCTCATTGTCGGCAGCAAGAATTGCCAGACCAGCCAGCGGCCCGTCCTTCCGTCCCATGCGGCCTGCCAATTCATCCATTTCCTCAATCTTCATGGGCCTGCCCGGCATCGGGAAAGGAGTCCCCTCCAAAAGGGCGTGTTCCACCGCCGCAATGGGAAGTTCATCCCAGCGCTCCACTGTATTGAGCAATCTTTCCAGTTCTTCCGGATCATTCGCTTCCAAAATTGCGGCGGCTGTGCCCAAAGAACACCTGCCCTCCAATGCGCTGAATGCACCACATCCGTGGCGGAGGAAGTCGTCCCGCCCCAACTCCTCACTTTGGTATTTCGCGGAAAAGGCGGGCGTTGCGGTCCGAAGCAGCCTCTCCCGCCGCTGCTCTGCCATTTTTTCGTCCGGAAGGGGCTGGTTGATCTGTTCCCAGAAAGCAGCCATCAATGCCGGCGTGTCCAGCTGCGCAGTCCGATGCAGGCGGATAAGCTCCAATGTACACAGTTCCACCTGCTGCAGATCCTCCATCTCCTGCCCCTGGATCCTGCTGAACAGAGCATAGGCCTTCTCCGGCTCCCCGTTCTCCAGATAGGCCTGGGGCAGCATCGTTAGAATCTTTCTCTCCCAAAAAGGCGAGGCATTTTCCAGCACTCCGCGGGCAAGCTCGCTTCTCAGATACTTTCCTGCCCGGTAGCTGTCTATACCCTTCAGATAAACCGTTCCCCAATGAATAACCTGCCCATAGTCTTTTTTATCCCAGTAGTGAACAAAGGCATAGTAGGCCACATCAATTGTTGTAAAAATTGCATCCGGGAACCGCTCAAACGCCTGTGCGATCCATTCCTCAATTTCCGGCAGCTTATTCAGCGTCGCGACAGACACCGCATTACGGTAGATTACCGCGCCCAGGCGGTCCCAAGACTTCCATTTTTTATCCAGTCCCTCTAAAGAGCGCCTGACGTACTCCGCACTGGCATCCTTGTCCTCGTTCTTGGAGGAGTCAATACACTCCGTCAGCGTCTTTAGATTCTCCGGGTCCTCCTCCAGCTTCTTTTGCAGAAGCGTCATGTTCCGCTCCTGCTTGGCCACCCGAAAGGCCTTGTCCTGATAAACATAGCCATCGTGATAAATCCAGGCGTTTCCCAGCGCGATTACATCCAGGATTCCGGTTTTGGGGTCATGCCAGGTCTCGTGAATGCACCCCTCATAGCGCACGCCGGTACTTAACCGAGCCATCCGGATGCCAACAAAATCAAGGTAGTTGTCCGACTTTTCCAAGGCCGGCGAGCGGTAGTTGCGGATATTGATTCCAATGTAGTCCTTCGGAATTTTCTTAAGCCGCGCCAAGCCGGTCAGTTCGGTGATGTCCTCTGCCAGCCACTCGTCTGCGTCAATAGACAGATACCACCGCCCGGAGCAGCGGTCCATGACGGCATTTCGCGCGGCGGCAAAATCATCGATCCACGGAAAATCGAACAGAATATCCGCGTATTTCTCCGCCACCTCCCGGCTGCCGTCAGTGGAACCGGTATCCGCCATCACCAGTTCACAGGGGACGGCTTCTCGCAGGGGCTGTAACGATTTCATACACCGCTCAAGGCAGCGGATTTCATTCTTGAAAATAATGCCGATTG
>JAAZZJ010000044.1 GCA_014237695.1 Oscillospiraceae bacterium
CCGGTCGGAGGTGACGGAGCTGGTATGAGGGTCTGCGCTCAGGTCGGATATGAACTTATGGAGCCGCTCGTCGGAGTGGCGGCCGCCGAAATCTGCCTTGAAGCGGATCTTGAAGCCGGCCTTCACCTCGTCCACGTGGAAGCTGTTGAGGAGGGCGTCCGCCTCTCCCGCCAGGGCATAAATCCGCTCCATGGTGCCTGCCACTTCCGTGCAGGTTACAGAAAACAGGTACAGGGCATACCGGTTATGGACAATCTTCTTCTGCAGCCACTCAAAGACAACCAGCGTTACCAGAATACAGACGCCGCCTACTACCGCCACCATGTAGTATCCGCCGCCCACGGCGACGCCCAGGCAGCCTGTGGCCCAGATGCTGGCCGCGGTGGTGAGGCCCTTGATGCTGGGGCCCTCCCGCATAATCGTACCCGCGCCTAAAAATCCCAGACCGGTGATGACCTGAGCGCTCAGACGGGCAGGGTCCGGCGTAGCGCCGAAGGGCCGGTACTGCCAGAAGATCATCTGGCTGGTGGTCATCACCGCGCAGGCGCCCAGGGCCACCAGCATATGCGTACGCATACCGGCAGGGCGGTGGGTATACTCCCGCTCCGTACCGATGACCGCGCCCACCAGCATAGCCAGCAGCATACGCAGTCCAATATCCAGCGGCGTCAGGGCCAGTGCGGATACGTCTACTACCGCTACAGGTGTTGTTGCCATCATGTTTGTGTTACCTCCCAAATCAAGATGGGGACAGTATAAGAGAAACGGCCTCCCATGTCAATGTATTTTCTCATGGGAACTGTACATAGCCGGCCGCCAAACGGACAGTCCGTCCCCACAGGTCCCTCAGGCGGTATACCGGGTCCCTTTCCCCAGGGTCATGCACTCGTAGGCCTTCTGGATCTTGGCATAGTTGCCGTCCCGGTCCAGGGCGATGCCCCGGCCCACGCCGTCCACGATACGGCCCCGGCCCAGCTTCGCGAGGCGCTCCTCCAGCTGCCGCAGCATGGCGGGAGCGCTTCCCGGCTCGGTGCTGCGCCCGTCGAAGATGATATGGAGGTCGATTTCCTCCACCCCTTCCGCCATTTCCACCAGCATCAGGGGATAGTCGATGCACCCGTGGCTGGACTTCTCCGTAAGGTAGGCCAGCAGATGCAGGGGCTTATGGTTCTCCCGCGCGTTGGCGATGGCCTGCAAAAAGACAGGGTTGGTCTTGAAGGACCCGTCCTGGATGGCGCGGTCCATGCGCACGTCGTCCTGGGCCACTACGCGGCCCGCGCCCAGATTGGAGTGTCCTGCCTCGGAGTTGCCGGGCTTCCCGGCCTGGAGGCCCACGTCCTCCCCGGAGGCGCGGAGCCTGCTGTTGGGATACTTCGCCAGCAGGCCGTCCCAGGCGGGGGTGTCGGCGGAGAAGATGGCATCCTTGTCATCGGCTGTGCCGAAGCCCCAGCCGTCCAGAATGATGAGCATCATTTTTTTGTTGGTGAAGCCCGGCGTCTCGATGAGGGAGGTCCCCGTCATCTCCGCGGGCTGCTCCAGCCCCAGCACGCTCAGCACGGTGGGCGCCACATCGCCCAGACGGCCGTCATGAAGGGCGATGTCCCGTCCCTGGGGGTCCAGAACGATGAAGGGCACCAGATTGGTGGTATGGGCCACGTGGGGCTTCCCTTCCTTATTATATAGTGTCTCAATGTTGCCGTGGTCGGCGGTGACAGCCACTACATAGCCGTGGTCCTTGGCGTACTCCGCCGCCTTGCCTACATACTGGCTGACGGTGGCGGCGGCGGACAGCTTGGCCTCCGTGTTGGCGGTGTGTCCGATTACATCGCCGTTGGCAAAGTTGGTGAGGATGAACTCATAGCCGCTGTCCACGGCGCCCATGACCTTCTCCGCCACCTCCGGCAGGCTCAGCTCCGGCTTCTGGTCGAAGGGGATGCCCTTGGGAGAGGGGACCCGCAGGTCGTCCTCGCCGGGGAAGGGCTGATTCTCGCCGCCGTTGAAGAAGAAAGTCACATGGGCGTACTTCTCCGACTCGGCGCAGTGGAACTGCCGCAGCCCCGCCTCGCCGATCACCTGAGCCAGAGGCTTCACCACCTTTTCAGGCGCAAAGGCGATGGGCAGATCCTTGAATTTCTCATGATACATGGTCATGATGACAAAGCTGAGGTCCTTCATATAGTCCCGCTCAAAATGGGGGAACGCGGGGTCCACAAAGGCGTCGGTCAGCTCGATCTCCCGCTCGCCTCTCCGGCAGCAGAAGACCACCTGATCTCCGTTCTTGATCTTGCCCACAGGGGCTCCGTTCTCGTCCACCAGAGCCAGGGGCTCCAGATAATAGTCGGTCTGACCGGCCTGATAAGCGGCCTCCACGGCCCTGGCCAGGGCCTCGCCGCCGATGATGCTGCTCATAGCACTATCTCCTTTTCGCCGCAGGAGCGGCGTGATAAATTCAGATTCGATTGACTCCCGTCCGTCACTTGATCGCCGGGAAAATATCCAGCAGCTGCGCAAAATGGCTGATGAACCTATCCGGCTTGTTCTCCTCGGTGATCTCCTGGGGCTTCTTGCCGGGGTACCGCACCCCGATGGTCATGCCCAGCCCCGCGGCCTTGGCCCCCACGATGTCCCGGGCCAGGTTGTCGCCCACATAGCAGGTCCGCTTGGGATCGCTTCCGCACTCCTCCAGGGCATAGTAGTAAATAGCCGGATGAGGCTTCCGGATGAGACATACAGAGGACTGCTGCACAGTCTTGAAGTAGGGCCGCAGCTGGTCATGGTCCAGCCACTCGTCCACCTCCTCCGTGCCCACCAGATCGCTGACGATGCCCAGGGTATACCCCCGCCTGTACAGCTCCTTGACGGTCTCAATGCCGCCGTCGGTGACCACCCGCTCCCCCTTGGTCTTGCGGTAGGCGTAGGTCATCTCCGCCGCGGCCGCCTCCACCCGTTCCCGGGGGAAGTCATAGGCCAGCCAGCGGGTCCACAGCTCCTTGACCGGCGCCTCGCAGTAGAAGGTCAGCGCCCACTCCCGGTACTTGTCATACCGGGGCTCAATAACGTTTTTATAGAACTCCACAGGATCCCCGTCCGCGCCCAGCAGGCGGGTGATGGTCTCCTTGGCCTCTCTCTGATAGGCCTCGTCCTTGCGGATGACCCGGAAGGTGTCCCCCAGGTCCACGAAAATGGTATCGATCTGCTTTTCCATACGTACCCAACCCCTTTCCTGTCACTGTAAAATGGGAAGGTCCAGAATATCCTTGAACTGATGCACGATAAAATCGGGCCGGTTCTCATCGGTGATGGTTTTTTTCGCCAGCTTCTCAGGGCTGATGAACAGAACGTTGGCCCCGATGCCCACCGCCTTGGCTCCGGTGATGTCCCGGCCCAGGTTGTCGGCCACGCTGACGCACTCCTCCGGTTCCAGTCCCAGCTCCTCACAGCCCAGACGGTAGATCTCTGGGTCCGGCTTGCGGATGCGGCACACGGAGGAGAGGATCACGGCGCCGAAATACTGGATCAGTCCGTCCTCCCGGAGCCAGTCGGGGATCTCGTCCTCTCCGATGAGGTTGGAGATGATCCCCAGCCGGTAGCCCCGCTCATAGAGACCCCGGATCACCTGGAGTCCGCCGTCCACCACTCGGCGCTTGCCCTTGGCCTGCCGGTATTGGAAAGTCAGCTCATGACAGACCTTTTCCAGCGCGCCGGCGTCCATCTCCGGCAGCAGCCACTTGTGCCACAGCTCGAAGTCCCCGGCCTCCCGGTTCTCCGTCAGCGCCCAGTCCCGGTAGGGCGCGTAGCGCGCCTCCACCATGTCGATGAAATCCTTCACGTCCGTGCGGCCCGCCAGCTCCGCCATGCGGGCCTTGGCCTTTTCCTGATGCCCGGGGTTCTCCTCGCAGATGCGCAGCGTCCCCCCCAGGTCGAAAAACACGCCCTTGATCTTCTTCATAGCTCTTCTCCCCATCAGAAGTCGGAATATGTATCCCTCAGGCCCTGGGCGGGAACAGGTCCAGCAGCTCCGGAATAGCCTTGATCCGGTAGTCCGGCATCACGGTGGGAGCCTTGCCCTCCCGGTCGGCGGTGCCCGCGTCCTCAAAGAGGATCATGCTGCCATAACCGGCGTCCACCGCGCCCTCCACGTCCCGGACCGGGTTGTCGCCCACATAGGCGCAGTTCTCCGGCGCGGAGCCGATGCAGCGGGAGGCCAGCAGATAGATGGCGGGGTCCGGCTTTCTCAGCCGCACCTTGGAGGACAGGATCACCGTCCTGAAGCAGTCCGCCACATTGTCGTGGCACATCCAGTCGGGGATCTCCGTCTCGGTGATGGTGTTGGCGATGATGCCCAGCTTGTATCCCCGGTTGGTCAGTTCCCGGAGGGTCTCCTTCACGCCGTTGTGGGGCACCCGGCGGCCGTCGTGGTCCCGCCACAGACGGGTCAGGCGGGCCGCGTTGGGGGCGATGCGCTCCGCCGGGTAGTCCGGCAGCAGGTATTGCAGCCACAGCTCCATCTCGGACACATCCAGGAGGGTGTCCTTGGCCCACTTCCGGTAGGCCTTCCAGTTCTTAGTCAGCTTTTCAAAGAACACGTCGTGAGGCTCCTGGGCGCCCACCAGCTCCATCAGCGCCTTGTCCGCCGCCGCGGCAAATTCCTCATCCTCCACTACATAGCGCAGCGTGGCGCCCACATCAAAGAAAATGGTGTCAATGTTGCGGTTCATCATCGTTATTCCTCCTATGCGTCCCTGTTCTATGGTTTCTCGTTCACTTTGCGGATGATCTCCGGAATCTCCTCCAGCCCCTCAACGAGGTAATCCGGCTTCAGCCCGGAATGCTCCAGTCCCTTGTCCCGGTGGGCCGCTCCGGGGTTTTTGATCTGGATCATCAGCCGCCATCCGGCGTTCCGGGTCCCCATCACGTCCCGGGAGAGGGTGTCGCCCACATAGGCCAGCTCCTCCGGTCCCAGGCCCAGCTCCCGTTCCGCCGCCCGGAAGATGTCCGCCGACGGCTTCCGGATGCCCGTGGCGCTGGAGAGTACGATGCAGTCCATATAGTTCCGCACCCCATACTCCTCCAAAAAGTGAGGGGCCACCGAGAGGGAGATGATGTTGCTGATAAGCCCCAGCTTCATCCCCTGCTCCCGCAGGGCGTCCAGCGTCTCCTTTATATAAGGCCGCCGGATCACGCGCACCCGCTCGTAATCATAGAGGAAGCTCAGCTCCTCCGCGATGGGGCCCAGCCGCTCCCGGCCAATATCCCAGTCCCGCAGATACCAGTTGTTCCAGATTTCTGCCGGCGGCAGCTCCCGCAGGTCCTTCTCGGAGTGGCGCTTGTAGGCCTCTCCGTTTTCATGGAGCTTCCGTGCCAATTCCTCCGGCGCAGCATCCAGCGGGATACCGTAGTCCGCCAGCCGGTCCAGCAGCCGCCGGGCAAACCACACGTCTCGTCCCTCCGGTGAGTCCGACACGTGCAGCGTGCCGCCCAGGTCAAATAGTACGCCTCGGATCATGTCATCGTCCTCTCCTTTCGCCGCCGAGCCAAGAGGTTCAAACGTTTCCGTTTCTTGTGTTGTTTAGATTCTACCGCATTTCCGGAGATTTGTCAACAGCATCACAACTCCACCTTGCCAAAAAACCGCTTCTTTCCTCTGGAATGGCAGCTGTTTGCCATCTTCCCGGCAACTTGTCCGGTTGTTTTTGTGATTTTTCCGGAAAATTTCCGGTTCTAAGTCTAACCTCTTCCGGATATCCGGCGTTTTCCGTCTTTTTGACGAATACTTGTCAAATAATATGTGCATAACTACAGAAAATGATGAGAAACTCCCAAATTGTTCTTGCAATTCTGTGCGTCAGGCTTTACAATAAAATTACGAAAAAATGTTCGGAATATTTTCGCGAGGGAGGCTAGCTTATGAAGAATGTTACCATCAAAGACGTTGCAAAAGCAGCCGGTGTTTCCTACTCCACCGTTTCCCGGGCCCTGTCCGGCAGCCCGGAGATCAGCGTAGATACCCGGGAGCGGATTCTCCAGGTCTGCAAGGAGATGAATTATACGGCCAACACGGTGGCCCGGGCCATGGTAATGAAAAGCACCAAACTGCTGGGCCTGATTCTTACGGGGGTAAACAACCCCTTCATGTCGGATCTGGCCTACCACATCGACCGTCAGGCCCGGGCCAGAGGCTACAATATCATTTTGTGCAACTCCTCCCGTGACCTGGAGCAGGAAAAGGAGCTGTTCGAGCTGATGATCGGGCGGCAGGTAGACGGCATCATCCTGGTTCCCTCCGGCCCGGAGAGCTACGAAAAGCTGCGCCCCTATCTGTCCCGCCTGCCCACGGTGTTCGTAGGCGAGAACCTGCGGGAGGTGCCGGAGAGCTACGTCTCGGTGGACAACTACAGGGGCGCGTATATGGGCGTGGAGTACCTCCGCGGCCTTGGCCACAGGGACATTCTGTATTTTGGCCGCCGCCGGGGCAGCACCACCCACCAGCTCCGTTCCGAGGGCTACGCCGCCGCCTGTCAGGATCTCGGGCTGACGCCCCAATACTGCAACAACACGTTTCCTTTGACCTCTATCAAGTATGGCTACCAGCTGGCCAAGCAGCTCTTCGCCCAGGAGAGGAATTTTTCCGCCATTTTTGCCGCAACGGATACCAATGCTCTCGGCGTCATCCAGGCGGCGGAGGAGAGCGGCGTCCGCATTCCGGAGGATATTTCCCTTTTGGGGTTTGACAATATCCGCTACAGCAGTCTGCCCCGGATTCATCTGACCACCATTGAGCAGCCCATGAAGATGCTGGCTTCCGTGGCGGTGGACAGCCTTCTGGACAAAATCCAGAGCGAACTGGCAGGGTATACCCATCGGATACTTACGCCGACGCTGATCGAAAGATCTACCTGCCGGGCGATTGAGTAAGAAGCTGTTCCCGCCTCTGTCCGGAGAGTGCGAAGCAACCCTCAAAATTGATGGAATGGGCAGCTATCCGTTATGGATAGCTGCCCATTCCATCATGCTAACAAAGAATTTGGAGCATGGAGCATCAGGGACCCGAGTCTGAAAAGGACGCTGCCGCCCTCCTGTTCCTATGGCGCTTCCTCCTCCCAGGACAGCAGGAAGAACGCGGCAGCCAGCAGGTCGGCGCAGCCGCCGGGCGAGAGATTTCCCCGGATAAACTCCCGGTCCAGAGCGGCAATGTCCTCCGGACCCGGCAGGGGATTGTTCTCCAGCAGAGCGGCACAGGCAGCTTGTGCCGCCCGCGCCGCCCTGCTGCCGCCCCGTGCAATCATATTGGTGTCCTCCACCCGGGCCAGCAGGTGTATCAGGGCTGCGGCCCCGGCGTCATTCCGGTTCCTGCCGGAGGCAAGCGCCAGCCGCAGGACGGGCAGGGCGGCATCCCGCACCCCGGGCAATCCCCTGGCCGCCTCTCCCCGAACACCGGTGATCCCCAGCTCCCGGTAGAGCCGTTCTCCCGCGGTAACCGTCCCCTCTCCGGCGGGCAGCACGGCAAGATCCTCCTCCAGGGAAACGGCTGCCAGAGCGGCGCATTCCGCCAGCAGGGCCTCCGGCTCCCGGCAGGGAGCCTCGGGACGCCACAGCCGGCCCACCGCGCCGCAGAGAAGTCCCAGCGTGAAAATTGCTCCCTTGTGGGTGTTGACTCCCGCCGTGGCGGACAGCATGGTCCTCTCCGCCGCCTGCCCTGCCCTCCGGAGTGCCAGGAAAGCGGTCCGGGGCGGCTGGCCGGCGGTGTCCCGGCCTATGGCCGCGCACCGCGCCCAGTAGGGAGCCAGCGCCGCGGCCGAGGCGGTGAAGGTGAAAATGTCCATATCCCGGTGGCTGCCGCTGTTGGCCCGGTCCACCAGGCCGGGCTTGGGTGTGACGCACACCTCGTCCAGCAGGGCCCGGGTGGCCAGGGCGGCCGCTCTCTCCCCATCGGCGGCGGCAAAGTGGGAGACAATGATCCTGCGGGCGGCCTCCTGCAGCTCCGGGACGCTGTGGCCCCGCCGGGAGGCGCATCCCCGGCCCGGCGCGCCGCAGACGATGCACCCCCGTTCGCCGCCTCCGGCGGACACCCGGTCCGGCCTTCCCCCATCCGGGGTCAGCACATCCAGATCGAAGAGACGGCCCAGAGGCGAGCCCTCCTCAATGGACACGCACAGCCGTTTTATTTTTTCCCCGGAGCCGGATACCGCGTACAGCGCCTCGCAGCCGGTGACCTGGAGGCGCTCCTCTCGGTCCAGAACCGGCAGATTCCATGCCGCCAGTCCCCGCTCCAACGCCTCGATCCCCGCACGGAAGGTCCGGCGCAGCAGGGGCGAGTCCTTGACGGGTCCGGCAATATTCAAGGTGAAGGAAACCACGGGCACGGCGTGCCGGACCAGCAGCGCCGACTGCCGGAGGGACCGGGCCTCCCGTGCGTCCAGAATTTCCGTCAGGGTAACTTCCCTTGCCATGGCCGCGCCTCCTTCTGTCAGTGATGGATCACGTTTTGCTGTGCCTGTATGGCGGCAATGACCGGCGCGGCCTCCGGGGAGGCAAAGAACCGCTGCCCGGAGGGGGGCAGCAGCGCCATCGCCCGGTTCAGCTCTCCGTCGTGGATGGCCTGCCGGACTGTGCTGGCGCTGACGGGACGGCCGTCCCGCTCCATCCGGGGGATGATCCGGCACCGGATGCCCAGCTCCGGCAGGCGGCGGGCCATAATCTCATTGTAGATTCCCGTGACCCGGCTGGTGGGCTCCTCCCCCGCATAGCGGGCGCGAATATCCAGACAGGCGGCAACGGAGCGGAAGATCTCCACATCCAGAGCGCCGTGGGCATAGGCCGCCGCGTCCCCGTCCGGCAGAAAATAGCTGGGGAAGGTGGCGGCGCTGATAAGGTAGGGTCCGGAGCTGCGGCAGATTACCTGGGGCAGATGGGCGGTCCCCTCCCGCACCAGCCGCTGCCGGACGGCAAAGGGGATGGGGCTCGCCTCCTCGCTGAGGACGAAAAGATAGACGGTCTCGTAATCCGCCGCGGCCCGCTCCACCAGATGCAGGTGCCCCAGTGTGAAGGGATTGGCGTGCATGACGGCAGCCGCCGCCGGGCCGGGCCGCCGGGCTGCCGCCAGGGCAGCGCGGTAGCCGGAAAAGCCGTCCCGGCGGTTTTCCATGAACACCAGCGTATCCTCCACCCGGGCAATTTCCCAGAAGCCCAGACCACCGAAGAAGCGGGCGGCCTGGGGCTTGGTGCAGAGGAACACGTGGGTGTTCCCCCGCTGGGCCTGCACCTCCAGCAGGTGACCCATGATCTGATTGAGCAGTCCCTCCCCCCGGTGCGCACTGTCCACCGCCAGGCAGCGGATGGTGTTGGCAAAGCAGCTGCCGGTGGCAATCAGCCGCAGCCCGCTGTCAAAGATGCCGCAGGTATAGTCCAGATTTCCGTCCCTCCGGACACCCTCCTGCTCCAGAAGGGCGTCCACCTGGGCCTGCCGGCGTTTGTCCAGAGGGGATATGGCGGTCAGCGTTTCGCACATGGGATCATCTTTCCTTTCATTGGTTGGGGCAGCAGGACACAGCTCAGAGCGGCATGATGCCCATCAGGATGGCGGCGGTCATGCTGAAGAGGGTTGCCGCGACAGCAACAATTCAGAGAAAATTTCCGTATCAGGGAGCGCCGCTATGCCTCAGGGGAATAGGGCCTGATCTTCCGCACCACATCCAGGATGGTGCCGTCCCGGGCCTCCAGCACGGCAACCACCTGGTCCTCCCACTCCAGCTCGTCGGGGCGTCCCACCAGGGAGTAGGCTTTCTCCTTCAGCGCCTCGACGGACACATGAGGGATGCCCGCCCGGTCCAGGCACTCGATCAAATCGGGCCGCAGGGGGTTGACGGCGATGCCGTAGTCGGTCACCAGCACGTCCACGCAGTCTCCGGGGGTGGTCACCGTCACCACATGCTCGCACACCGTGGCCATCCGGCCCCGGATGAGAGGGGTGACGATGATGCAGCACTTGCTGCCCGCCGCCGTATCCGGGTGTCCGCCGGGAGCCCCCCGGAGGACGCCGTCGGAGCCGGTGAGGACGTTGACATTGAATCCGGTGTCGATCTCCAGGGCCGCCAGGACCACAAAGTCCAGCTTGTTCACAAAAGCCCCCTTGTTGGCCGGGTTGGCGTACTGGCTGGCGCTCATCTCATAGTGACCGGGCGTGCGGTGGATGGAGTTCACCGCGTCCAGATCAAAATCCTGAACGTCGATAACCTTACCCACCTTTCCCTTTTTCAGCAGCTCCACCATGGGGCCGCAGATGCCGCCGATGGCCCAGCCCATCCGGATGCCCTGCCGGTCCATATACTCCTCCAGAAACAGGTTGGCCGCCAGAGAGGGCCCGCCCACGCCGGTCTGGAAGGAGAAGCCGTCCTTAAAATAGGGTGTGGAGGCAATGATCTTCGCCACGTTTTCCGCCATCATCAGGTCCCGGGGATTCTGGGAGATCCGGGCGGCGGCGGAGGCAATCTTCTGCGGGTTGCCGATGGAATCCACCACAACCACCGCGTCCACGTCAATGGCCTCCACGCTGGCGGGCATATTGGGGAAGTCCACCAGGCAGTCGGTGACCACGACCACGTGACCGGCATACCGGGCGTCTGTCATGGCGTAGCCCATGCTGCCGCAGTCGCTTTTGCCCCCTACGCCCCGGCAGTTGCCCATGCAGTCGCTGGTGGGGGCGGCAAGAAAGGCGATATCAATATGGACCTCTCCGGCCTCGATGGCCCGGGGACGGCCCCCGTGGCTGCGGATGACGGCGGGCGTTCTCAGCTTCCCGGCGGAGACCACCTCGCCTACCCGGCCGCGGATGCCGCTGGTCTGAATGCCCGTCACCTTGCCCTGCTCGATGTAGGCGGCAATGGGGTCGTGGGCGCCGCCCAGGCTGGTGGCGGCAATGGTAATATCCGTGAGCCCCAGCTCCTCGACGGCGGCCCGCATAACCATATTTACCACATAATCCCCATCCCGGAGATGGTGGTGGAAGGAGAAGGTCATGCCGCTCTCCGCTCCGCAGTCCCGGAGGGCCTGCGCCAGGGAGTCCACGACCTTGCTCTCCTGGGGCCTCTCATACCGGCGGGTCCGGGGCGATGCCTTCCGGATATACTTGCCGTCCATGTAATTCCTGCCCTGATAGACCTCCCTGCCGCCTGCCAGCAGGGCGTCGGGAATTTCCCGTCCCACTGCGTTTTTCATACCAGATCCCCCTCATACATGCCGCAGGCCTTCGCCAGCCGGAGCGTCCGTTCCGCGCCGGGGATGAAAGCGATGTCGATCATTTTTCCGTCCACTGTGAACACGCCCACGCCGGCCTCCGACTGCTCCCTGTAGGCCTGCACGATCCGCTCGGCCTGGAGAACCTCCTTCTCCCCGGGGGCGAAGATCTGATGGACCAGACGGATCTGCTTGGGATTGATGAGACTCTTCCCGTCAAAGCCCATGGCCTTGTTCTGCCGGACCTCAGCGGCAAAGCCCTCCTCATCCTCCAGGTTGGTGAACACCGTGTCAAAGCACTGGACCCCGGCGGCCCGGGCCGCCAGCAGCATCTGCCCCCGGGCCGCCAGCATATCCACGCCGTCGGGCTGAAATTGGGTCTGCATGCACTTGCGGAAATCGCCCCCGGAGATCGCCACGCCGAAAAGCCGGTCCGACGCACAGCAGATCTCGTAGGCGTTGAGAATTCCCCGGGGACTCTCCAGAGCCGCCA
>JAAZZJ010000451.1 GCA_014237695.1 Oscillospiraceae bacterium
CCATTGTCTACGACACCCTGGCATAGGATACATACGGGCAGGCTCTTACGGACCGCCTCCGGCGCAGGACGCGCCGGGGGCGGTTCTGCGCGTCCGGGGGAACCGGGGAGCCCTTTGGGGCATATACTGGGAAGGACCAGGAGAGTGATAATTTATGGCATACTCAGACCGGGAGCTGTTGGCGCGTCTGATCCAGTGCGAGGCGGGCGGCGAGGGGACCGAGGGGATGAAGGCGGTGGCGGGGGTGGTGATGAACCGCGTCCACGCCCCGGGCGGCGAGTACGCCCGGGTGGGCATGGGCAGCATCCGCCGGATCATCTTCCAGCCCTATCAGTTCGTCTGCGCCAGCGAGACGGAGGGCGGCGCCTACAACCCCCAGAACATCTACAATATGCGCCCGGAGGCCATCCACTACGAGATTGCCGACTGGGCCATCGCAGGCAACCGCCTGCCGGACGTTGCGGAATCCCTCTGGTTTTACAACCCCTTCAGCCCCAAATGCCGCAGCAATTTCCCCACCGCCGTGGGCTACTGGCAGACCCGTATCGGGGACCACTGCTTCTACAACCCCACGGCGGCCTACTACGACACCTGAACATATGCAATAAGGAGTGGTACATGATGCAGCAGCAAGCGATGAACCGGGAGCTGCCGGTTCCCTACGCGCCGGACGAGACCGGCTACTACATGCCCCGTGAGGAGTCCCGGGAGGAATCCCGGGGGGAGGTCTGGGTATACGGCGAGCCCGTTCCGGGCGGGCAGGCCGCGCCGGAGCAGAGCGTCCCCATGGAGCCCGCCCGGAGCCCTCTGCCGGGGATGAACGGCGGGGAGCCCCTGGGGGGCGTCTCCCCGGCCCAGGCCCAGAGCCAGCGGATGAAGAACCCGGTGAACATGGCGGGGACCCACATGCCCGCCGGGCCGGAGGAGGCCTATCAGGCGTCCCTGCGCAGCCTGCTGAGCCGGAACGTGGGCTACTTTGTGGTGATGACCTTTCTGGTGGGGGCCAATCAGCCCGTCACCTGGCAGGGGATTCTGCACACGGTGGGCAGCGACTACGTGGTGCTGTACCAGCCGGACTATGAGCGCTACATCTCCGGGGACCTCTATTCCCTGAAATTCGTCCAGTTCCACAACGTGAAGGGCGTCCCCTACTGCGCCGCCGCCCAGAACTGGCAGGGGCACACCAATTTCTGACCGGCAAAAAAGAAGAGCGGGCCCGGGATTCCGGGTCCGCTTCTGCCCACGGGGGGTATGATTTTCCCTGCTCCTGCGCAAAATGACCTCGACAGAAGAGGGCTCCCGTGCTATAATCAGATGAATTTCACCACGAAAGAGGAGAGAAACAATGACTGCTGCCGTTATCCTGTTTTCTATCGGCCTGCTGTGCCTCATCAAGGGCGGAGACTGGTTCGTGGACGGGGCGGTGAACACCGCCCGCCGCTTCGCCGTGCCGGAGCTGCTGGTGGGGGCCACCGTGGTGTCCATCGGCACCACCCTGCCGGAGGTCATGGTGTCCGCCACCTCGGCCCTGGAGGGCCACGGGGAAATCGCCTACGGCAACGCCGTCGGCTCCGTGATCTGCAACGCGGCCCTGATCGCCGCCGTCACCATCGCCGTCCGCCCGGGGAGGGTGGACCCGAAGACCCTGAAGACGCCGGTGATCTTCTTCTTCTCCGCCGCCGGGGTGTACGCCGCCGTGGCCTATACCACAGGCAACTTCAGCCGCTGGGTGGGCGTCCTCCTCCTGGGGGTGTTCGCCGCCTATATGCTCACCACCGTCCGGCAGATCAGACGGGCCGCCTCCGCCCCGG
>JAAZZJ010000452.1 GCA_014237695.1 Oscillospiraceae bacterium
GGGCGTGGACAAAAAGGGCCGGGCCCTGCGCAATTGGGAGGAGGATGCGGTAAAATGAAATTCAAGTACATTCTCGGCGGCATCAACTGGGGTGTCATCATGCTGATCGCTTTCGGCGGCATCATGCTGTTCCAGGCCATTCCGGAGGACATCATCTCCCTGAAGCCCGCCATCAGCTTTGAGGACATGCTGGATGAGGAAACCGAGATCAAAGCCGGAGCCCACGTTTCCGGCAAGGTCCCCTATGTATTCGACGCTTTCGCCTCTGAGGAGACATACACCCGGTACAGCGACGGCTCCCGCAGCGGCAGCAAGGCATCCGGAGCGTACTATCTGGTCCCCACGGCGGATGCCTTTATCGCCATCAAGGGCCGTCAGGCGGACGTGGGCGTCCTGGACGATCTGATCGACGAGACCTGGGACTATCTGCTCACCGGCGAAGAGCCCACATCTGAGTTTTCCATGGAGGGCAAGACGGAGGTCCTGGAGCCTCAGCTGGCGGGCTACTTCCAGGACTATCTGCGGGATGAGCTGGAGCTGTCCGACAGCGAGATCGATGCCCTGGGCGATCCATTGGTGGTCCGCACGGTGAACTTCACCGCCTGCTGGGTCCTGACGGCTATCGGCCTGGTGCTGGTACTACTGGGCGCGCTGCTCTTCCGCCGGGGCTACCGGATCGCCAGATACGGCTCCGGCCTGAACTGCGCGGAGGATCTGCCCGACGTGCCGGTCCACACCCCTGCCAGACCCTTCGACGGCGCGGACGACTGAGTACCTTTTTCTTAAGAGACGTGCAAATTCTAAATTCCGCACGGTTACTACACGCGGCAAGCCCGGAGGATGGATACCATCCTCCGGGCCTGTTTTGTTTCGATCACTCCAGCGCCGCCTGGGTAGCTTCCCTGCGGTACTGGTGGGTATAGAGACTGTAGTACTCGCCCCGCTGGGCCATCAGCTCCTCGTGGGTGCCGCTCTCCCGGATGCGTCCGTTGTGGATCACCAGGATCCGGTCGGCGGAACGGATGGTACTCAGACGGTGGGCCACCACGAAGCTGGTCCGGCCCGCCAGCACCGTCTGGATGGCATCCTGAATAAGAGCCTCCGTCTCGGTGTCGATGCTGCTGGTGGCCTCGTCCAGAACGAAGATCTTCGGGTCCGCCAGCAGGACCCGGGCAAGGCTGAGGAGCTGCTTCTGTCCCGTGGACAGCTTGCCGCCTCCCTCCCCTACCTGGGTGTCGTAGCCGTTGGGCAGGTTCAGGATGAACTCCTCCGCGTGGACCATCTGGGCCGCGCGGTGGATCTCCTCGTCCGTGGCGTCCGGCTTGGCGAAGCGGAGGTTGTCCGCCACACTGCCAGAGAACAGATGGGGCGATTGCAACACGTACCCCAGACTGGACTGGAGCCACAGCTGGCTGCGCTGCCGGTAATCGGTGCCGTCAATGCACACCTCGCCCTCGCTGGGCTCGTAGAACCGGCAGACCAGGTTGACGATGGTGGACTTCCCTGCGCCGGTCTCACCCACCAGGGCGATGTTCTGCCCGGGCTCCACGGTGAGATCGAAATCATGGAGGACCTCCTCCCCGCTCTTGTAGCGGAAGGTGACGTTCTTGAACTCCACCTTGCCCTTGATGTCCGGCCAGTTCTCCTTCTTCCCGTGGAAGAGGTCGCCGTACCGCTCAATGATCTCCGGGCTGTCCTGGACATCGGACTGGGTGTCCAGCAGATCGATGACCCGCTCGGCGCTGGCCTGGGCGGCCTGCATTTCCGCCAGGATACGCGCCAGGGACTGAATGGGGTCGAACAGCTGGGTG
>JAAZZJ010000453.1 GCA_014237695.1 Oscillospiraceae bacterium
GGTAGGCCAGGTCGATAACCTTCTCCCGTCCGGCGATGGCCTCCAGCCCCGCGAGATACAGCCGCCGGTTCCGGACATATTCCCCCATGGAGTATCCTGTTACCAGCTTGAATCCCTTCTGCAGGTAGAGCGGGGAGAGATATACCGCCTGTGCCGCTCTCTCCGCCGCGCCGTCCTCCAGCAGATGCTCCTCCAGATAGTCCACCGTCCGCTTCAATGTCTCCGTCCACTCCATCCTGTGCCCTCCTTCCGCTTGATGGGTCTATTCTACACGACAGGCGCGGGGTTGTCATGTCCTTTTTTGCGCAGGTTTGTCTCGAAAAGGTCCGGGCCGCTGTCCATCTGAACAGCGGCCCGGACCTTGTAAAGTATTACTGGATCTCCAGCCTCCGGCTGGCGGGTACGGTCTTGGCCTGCTTGGGCAGGGTGAGCGTCAGCACGCCGTCAGCATAGGCGGCGGAGATATCCTCCCCCCGGATGCCGGAGATGTCGAAGCTCCGGGAGAAGGAGCCATAGGACCGCTCGCAGCGGACATATCCGCCGTTTTCGTCCTTCTCCTCCTTGACGGCGCTGCGTTCGGCGCTGATGGAAAGCCGGTCGCCATCGATGTCGATGTGGATGTCCTCCTTCTTCATGCCGGGCAGGTCGGCCTCCAGCACGTAGACGTCCCCGGCGTCCCGGATGTCTGTTTTGAAGGCGGCTGCGCCGCTGCCGGCGAACAGGCTGCGCTCCAGCTCCTCCAGATCACGGAAGGGACGGTACAGGTCTACGCCGTGGCTGCGGGTAAAAGGCATCATTTCATACATGGTAAAGAACCTCCGATCTCTTTTTGTTTATGCCCATAGTATGCACTGTCATTATGAACAAATATAGCGCAGTATATGTCCATATTGTGAATTTTAGCACTTAACATGTGAGAGTGCTAAAATTGTCCGTTCCGGTTGTATTTTCCATTTTCGTGTGATATACTATTTTTTGCATGAATGTCCGCGATAGGAGGGCAAAGATTATGGAAATCCAACGGATCGACAGCTATACCGATCCTCGCTTTCCCAAAGAGGTGCTGTATCAGCATGGCGCGTTTCTGGTAAACGGCGCGCCCTGGACCTTCCGGGTGATCTCGGACCACGAGGCCGAAGTCGCCGGTGAGGGGCTGAACCGGGAGACGCTGGCGGAGGCGGCGGAGGACTTCCGTTTTTACGCTGAACATATCACCACATTTTATAATGAAGCGGGAGACCGGCTTCTGGAGCTGCTGCCCGTAGAGCGGCGGGAGGTGGAGATTGACCTTCTCCAGCCCTCCCAGTTTTCCGTAGACCGGGAAAAGTGCGCTGCGGTGGGACATTTTATCCATACCGCCGCTGATATCGTGGTCCCGGTTACCCGGCTGGAGGACGGCTCGCTGTGTGTGATGGACGGCCATACCCGCCTGTATGAAGCGTGGCGGCGGGGGATCTCCACGGCGATGGTTTTTGATGTTCCCGGATGGAAGGAACTGACCGCTTTTGTCATCGAGGCCAGAAGACGGGGCATCTATCATGTCCGCGATATGGCGCTCTACAGCCCCCGGGAGCAAAAGGAAAAATGGCATGACTGGTGCGACGCCTTTTTTGCCGCCCGGCAGGAGGCTGAATAGAAGGACAGGAGGAGCAAGACCATGACCCCCACCACCACCGCTCAGATCTGCGCCGCCGTACAGGGCGTCCTGTTTGGCAGTGAGCAGACCGTTATCACCGGCATTTCCACCGACAGCCGCACCATCGCCCCGGGGGAGTGGTTCGTCCCCCTGGCAGGGGAGCGGTTTGACGG
>JAAZZJ010000454.1 GCA_014237695.1 Oscillospiraceae bacterium
GTCCGGACATAAGAGCTATTATGACGGGATGCTTACCGAGGACCCCAATGCACCAAAGGGAGAAGGGGAGACAGACGATGGAAAAACTGACTGATCTTCCCAATATCGGACCCAAGCTGGCGGAAAACCTGGAGAAAGCGGGCATTGAGACCCCGGACCAGCTGCGGGAGCTGGGAGCGGAGACAGCCTTTCTCCATATCCGAACCCAGGCGGATTCCACCGCCTGCCTTCACCAGCTGGAAGCCCTGGCGGGAGCGGCGGAGGGTGTACGCAAGAGCCTGCTGCCTCCGGAGCGCAAGACGGAGTTGAAGGATTGGTTTCGCAGTTTGTAATTGCGGACAAAACGGCAATCCGTCAAAGAGAGGAGGTATGCTTATGGGGTCGCTGCTGCAATCGACAAGAAACACCCGTGCGCTTCCGGCAGGCACTCTGCGTTTCATCAGGAGTGATGTTCCGGAGCGCCTGACAGGCGCGGAAATCCTGTGGCTTCTGGACAATCACATCACGACTGTCGTAGACCTGCGGTCCGATGAAGAAATGTCCCAAAAACCGTGCTGCCTTGCCAGACAGGCCGGATTCCGGTATATTCACCTCCCGGTCACAGGCGGAGGCGATCCGCCGAAATCGCTTGCGCATCTGTATGCGGTCTACCGGCAGATGGTGGATGAACAGATGGAGCGCATCGTGGATACCATCATGAACGCCGGTACTCATGTACTGTATTTCTGCACGGCCGGAAAGGACCGCACCGGCGTTGTGTCGGCCATCATTTTGAAGCGTCTTGGGTTCAGTGATGAAGAAATCATAGACGATTACATGCAGTCCAAAGACAATTTGATGGACATGCTGGCAGCTTACGCAGACACACATCCGGCAGTGGATCTGGAAATCATTGTTCCGCACAGAAAAAACATGGAGCAGCTGTTGGAATATTTAGAATCAGGCCATAAGGCCTTTTCGTTTTCATTCAGCAGCTGAATAACGGAAACCAAAGACAAGGAGTTACCTTATGTTCAAGGTTATCAAACAGGAGGGCCGCGCACGGCGGGGCCAGTTTTCATGTGCCCACGGCGGTGTGGTACAGACCCCCGTCTTTATGAATGTAGGCACCCAGGGGGCCATCAAGGGCGCGGTGAGCGCCCACGATCTACGGGACCTCAAATGCCAGATCGAGCTGTCCAACACCTACCACCTTCATCTTCGCCCCGGAGACGGCGTGGTGAAGGCACTGGGAGGGCTCCATAAAATGATGGACTGGGACGGCCCCATCCTGACGGACTCCGGAGGCTTTCAGGTATTTTCCCTGGCAGGGCTGCGGAAGATCACCGAGGAGGGCGTCACATTTGCCTCCCACATCGATGGCAGGCGAATCTTCATGGGGCCGGAGGAGTCCATGCGTATCCAGTCCCACCTGGGCAGCGATATTGCCATGGCCTTCGACGAGTGTGTGGAAAACCCGGCCCCCTATGATTACGTGAAGCAGTCCTGTGAGCGTACAATCCGCTGGCTCCGGCGGTGCAAGGCGGAGCATGACCGCCTCAACGCCCTGCCGGACTGCGTGAATCCCCGCCAGATGCTCTTCGGCATCAACCAGGGCGGCACCTATGAAGACCTGCGGATCTGGAGTATGCAGGAGAGCGCCAAGGTGGACTGCGAGGGCTACGGCATCGGCGGTCTGGCGGTAGGGGAGGAGACAGAGGTCATGTACCGCATTCTGGACGTGACCCTGCCCTATGCGCCGGAGGACAAGCCCCGGTATCTTATGGGCGTGGGCACTCCTTCCAATATTGTGGAGGCGGTCTGGCGGG
>JAAZZJ010000455.1 GCA_014237695.1 Oscillospiraceae bacterium
GCAGGCCGCGCTGGAGCATCTGGGTCCGGTCCGCCCTGACCGGCGTCCGGGAGAGCCGGGCAGAGTGCCCTGCTTTATTCTCCGGACCGGCCCCCGGGGGGAGCTGATCGCCGCAGGGGACGGCTACTACGACCTCACCGACGAGGACTGGCTGCTGACACTGCTGGCCGCCGCTCAGGAACAGGGTGGCCGGGAGGGCGTGCTGGAGGACTACGGCCTCCGGTTCTGCCGGAGCGGACCGCCGGAGCGTCCGGTACTGGCTTTCGCGGATCTGTCCGGCGAGCGGCAGACCATGGCGGCTCTGGCCCGGACCTGCCTGCTGGCGGGGAGCGCGGCTTTCCTGGGATTTCTGGCGGTGAGCGTACTGCTGTCCCGGTGGGCGGTGAGGCCGGTGGCACGGGCATGGGAGCAGCAGCGGCAGTTCGTGGCCGATGCCTCCCACGAGCTGAAAACGCCCCTGACGGTCATCCTCACCAACGCGGAGCTTCTCCGGGAGGGGACCGCCGGGGCGGAGGAACGGCGCTTTACGGACAACATCCTGACCATGGCCCGGCAGATGCGGGCGCTGGTGGAGAGCTTGCTGGAGCTGGCACGGGGGGACGCCTGCCCGGCGGCGGGGGCCATGGAAGTGGTTGATCTGAGCCGTCTGGTTCAGGAGGCGGTGCTGCCCTTCGAGCCGGTGTTCTTCGAGGCGGGGCTGACCCTGTCGGCGGAGATCCGGGAGGGCCTCCGGGTCCGGGGAGTGGAAGGGCAGCTGCGGCAGGTGGCGGAGATCCTGCTGGATAACGCCTGGAAGTACACGCCCTCTGGCGGCGGGGTGACGCTGGAGCTGACCCGGAGCGGGCGGAGCTGCCTGCTCTCCGTGGCCGGACCGGGGACGCCCCTTACACGGCAGCAGCGGCAGGACGTATTCAAGCGCTTTTACCGCGCCGACCCCGCCCGGAGCCGGGAGGGGAGCTGGGGTCTGGGGCTGTCCATCGCCCGGGAGACCGTCGCCCGCCACGGCGGGAGGATCTGGGCGGACAGCGGGCCGGAGGGCAACCGCTTCACGGTCCGCCTGCCGCTGCTGCGGTAAGAAAACAGCCGTGCCGGAGGGGGACGCCTGCTTGCGCGTCCTCCTCCGGCACGGCTGTGCGTGTCAGTAGAAAGAAATCTCCGAGACAGCGGTATCCGTGTACTTGCTGCCGGAATAGACCGAGGAGATGACCAGGGTGATGCTGGCGGTTTCCACAGGAGCGGGAAAGACGATGTCCTGGGGGCCGTTTACATCCTGAAGGGTCACCGTCTGGGTCTCGCCGCTGGAAAAGAGTATGGTCAGGGACGCCGGACGGGCGTTTTTCTCGTACAGCTCCGCCGATTTCTGGTAGCCCGCGTGGATACACATTCCGGACACCAGATATACGCCGTCAAAGGTGAAGGTGATGGACTCGTCAATGCCCTCCCCCGTACCGTCCTCTACCCAGGCGGTAGACAGATCGCCGTCCATGATCCGGTCGGGCGTGTGGTACAGGCTGTACTGGGACTCCGAGAGGTAGGAAGAAGCATCCACGGAGGTTATGGCGGTCATGGAGACGGCGGGAGCGGGTTCCCGCTCCGGTTCGGATGGAGGACCGGCCGGAATCACCTCAGGGACATCCTCCGCGGGAGTTTCTTCATCCTCCGCAGGCTCCTCATCCGGGTTTTCCTCTGGCAGACCGTCCCAATCCCCGCCGTCTTCTTCGTCCTCATCGCCGGAAACGATTGTCTGGTCCGGCTCCTGGGAAAAGGGTGGCAGTCCCTGCCGGAAAAGAAAGAAGGCAAGGGCG
>JAAZZJ010000456.1 GCA_014237695.1 Oscillospiraceae bacterium
GTGGCGACTTCACTGATTCCTTTCCTGGAACATGACGATGCCAACCGTGCCTTGATGGGGTCCAACATGCAGCGTCAGGCGGTGCCCCTCCTCCGGCCCGTGGCGCCCGTCATCGGCACCGGCATGGAACACAAGATCTGCATGGACTCCGAGATCGTAGTCCTGGCGGAGGGCGACGGCGAGGTGACCAAGGTGGATGCCACCTCCATCTCCGTGAAGTACGACAACGGCGTGAACCGGGATTACAAGCTGGTGAAGTTCCTCCGCTCCAACCACACCACCTGCATCAACCAGCATCCCATCGTGTCCGTGGGAGAGCGGGTCCACGGCGGCGACCCCGCCAGGGGCATCTCCCCCACCGTCCTGGCCGACGGCCCCGCCACCGAGCAGGGCGAAATCGCCCTGGGCCGGAACATCCTGGTGGGCTTTATGACCTGGGAGGGCTACAACTACGAGGACGCCGTCCTCCTCAATGAGCGCATGGTCCGGGAGGATGTGTATACCTCCATCCATATCGAGGAGTACGAGATCGACTCCCGTGATACCAAGCTGGGGCCCGAGGAGATCACCCGGGACATCCCCAACGTGGGCGAGGACGCCCTGAAGGACCTGGACGAGCGGGGCATCATCCGCGTGGGCGCGGAGGTCCGGGCTGGGGACATTCTGGTGGGCAAGGTCACCCCCAAGGGAGAGACCGACCTGACCGCCGAGGAGCGTCTGCTGCGGGCCATCTTTGGCGAGAAGGCCCGGGAGGTCCGCGACACCTCCCTGAAGGCGCCCCACGGCGAGAGCGGCATCGTGGTGGACGCCAAGGTGTTCACCCGTGAGGCCGGCGACGAGCTGGGGCCCGGCGTCAATCAGGTGGTCCGGGTCTACATCGCCCAGAAGCGGAAGGTCTCCGTGGGCGACAAGATGGCCGGCCGCCACGGCAACAAGGGCGTCGTCTCCCGGATCCTGCCCCAGGAGGATATGCCCTTCCTCCCCGACGGCACTCCCCTGGACATCGTGCTGAACCCCCTGGGCGTGCCCTCCCGTATGAACATCGGGCAGGTGCTGGAGGTCCATCTGGGCTACGCCGCCAAAGCCCTGGGCTGGAAAGTGGCCACCCCCATTTTTGACGGGGCCAACGAGCAGGACATTGCCGATGCCCTCCAGCTGGCCGGTCTGGACCCGGAGGGCAAGAGCTGGCTCTACGACGGACGTACCGGCGAGCGGTTTGACAACAAGGTCACTGTGGGCTATGTCTACTTCATGAAGCTCCACCACCTCGTCGATGACAAGATCCACGCCCGGTCCACGGGTCCCTACTCTCTGGTGACCCAGCAGCCTCTGGGCGGCAAGGCCCAGTTCGGCGGCCAGCGCTTCGGCGAGATGGAAGTGTGGGCTCTGGAGGCCTACGGCGCGTCCTACACCCTGCAGGAGATCCTGACCGTCAAGTCCGACGACGTGACGGGCCGCGTCCACACCTATGAGTCCATCGTCAAGGGCCACAACGTGCCCAAGCCCGGCGTGCCCGAGTCCTTCAAGGTGCTGGTGAAGGAGCTGCAGGCCCTGTGTCTGGATATTCAGGTGCTGGATAAGGACGGCAGCGTTATCGAGCTGAAGGATGACGACGACGATATGACCACCTTCAACCTCTCCCGCATGGATCGGGATGACCGGGACGACCGGGAGGAGTACGTGGCTGACGACGCCGCCTTTGAGGAGTCCGGCTTCGGCATCGAGGACATCGAAGAGGACGACGGCTTCGGCGCCGGAGACGGCGAAGAAGACGAAGAAGATTTTTGACCGGGAGGAGCGGAA
>JAAZZJ010000457.1 GCA_014237695.1 Oscillospiraceae bacterium
GGAGACCAGCCGGAGGGAGATCGATGGGTATGTGGCGCGGCATGAAATTCCCTATGTGGAGGACGAGAGCAACCGGGATGCCGCGTATACCCGCAACCGCCTGCGGCTGGAGGTCCTGCCTCTGCTGGAGGAGATCTCACCGGGCTGCGGGGCGCGGATTGCGGCGGCGGCGGAGCTGCTGCGGGAGGAGGACGGCCATCTCCGCCGGGAGGCGGAGGCCCTTGTGCCGGAGGCGGCAGACGGCGCGGTGATCCTGCCCGTCACGGTGCTGGACCGGCAGGATACGGCCATCCGGCGGCGTCTGGTCCGGACCATGGGCCGGAAACTGGGCGCTGAACTGACAAAAGCCCAGACAGAGGCGGTGCTGTCCCTGAAAAGCGGCGGCTGTCTGGACCTTCCAGAGGGCCTGCGCGCCGTCCGGAAGCCTCACCGGCTGATTTTGGAAAAGCAGGATCCCCTCCCGCCGCCCCTTGTGCTTCACGAGGGGGAGCAGCTCTGGGGTCCCTGGCAGATCACCGTTCGCCGGTGCGATGGACCGGCGGAGGAAGGTGCGGACAGAATCGTTCTCCGGGATACCGGCGGTGAGCTGACTGTTGCCGCTTGGGACGGCACCGGCCGTCTGGCGGTGGAGAACGGAAGCCGGACAGTAAAGCGGCTGTTTGCCGACGCGGGCGTCCCGACAGAGCGCAGAAGGGAATATCCGGCAGTGCTGCTGGATGGAACGCTGGCCGCTGTGCCGGGGGTGGCAACAGACCGGGCCTGCTGGCCGCAAAAAGATGAGGCGTGTCTGGTTATCACCTGGGAGCCATACAGAGTGGAGGTGCCTGAATGACTGTCCGGTATGCGAATGAGGGCGATTTTGGACTGCTGTGCGGCAATGACCGGCATATCTGCGCGGATGAACTGAGAAGCAGCATTGAAGCAAAAAGAATCCTTGTCATACTGGACGGAGGCCGCACCGCCGGATGGCTGCGGTATAATCTGTTCTGGGATAACCTCCCTTTTTTGAATATGCTGTACCTTTTTGAGGAATACAGAGGAAAAGGGTATGGCGCTCAATTGGTGCAGCATTGGGAGCAGGAAATGGCCGGGGCAGGTTACCGGGAGGTCCTGACCTCCACGCTGTCCAATGAGCGGGGGCAGTTTTTCTTCCGCAAAAGAGGCTATACCGACTGCGGCGCGTTACTGCTGCCCGGTGAACCGCTGGAGATCATCCTGCGAAAGGAGCTGACTGGGCAGACCGACCTGTCCTGAAAAACACCCCCGGGCATCCGCCATGGGCAGCGAAAATGATTTCCCCGCGCCGGAGGCGCGAAGAAGCCGCTATCAGACAACCAAAGAAAAGGAGAAAAGAAAAATGGGCATGATGGATCAGGACATTTTGAAGGTACTCTATACCGAAAAGCAGATCGCCGCAAGGATCGAAGCCATGGGCATGGAAATGTACGGCGCGCTGAAGGATAAGGACCCGCTGTTTGTCAGCGTCCTGCGGGGAGCTTTCATCTTCATGGCGGACATTGTGCGGGCCTGCCAGGTCCGCTGTGACGTGGAGTTTATCGCGGTGTCCTCCTACGGAAACGCGACCTCCTCCTCCGGAGCGGTGAAGATCACCCACGACATCCAGCAGGACATCACCGGAAGGAACATCGTGGTCATCGAGGACATTCTGGATTCCGGCAATACCCTCCACTTCCTCAAGCAGTATTTCATGACCAAGGGGGCGGCCTCCGTGTCCATCTGCACCCTGCTGGACAAGCCCAGCCGCCGGACAAAGGCCATCACCGCCGACTACATCGGCTTC
>JAAZZJ010000458.1 GCA_014237695.1 Oscillospiraceae bacterium
CGTCGAACTCCTGCTCGATCTCGGCATAGGACCGGCCGGTGGCGGCGGAGTAGATGGTCATGAGGTTGGCCACGCCGGGCTTGTTCTCCGGGTCATAGCGGACGCAGCGCTCGGTGTCGCTGTCAGTGACGGCCCGCTTGAACTGCTTCATGATGGCGGCGGGGTCGTCCATCAGGGTGATGCGGCCGGTGTCCCCGTTATCGCTCTTGCTCATTTTGGCGGCGGGATTGGTCAGGCTCATGATCCGGGCTCCCACCTTGGGGATGTACGGTTCGGGCATATTGAAGACATCGCCATAAACGCCGTTGAAGCGCTGGACGATGTTCCGGGTCAGCTCCACATGCTGCCTCTGGTCGTCGCCCACGGGGACGAAGTCCGGCTGATAGAGGAGGATGTCCGCCGCCATGAGGGCGGGGTAGGTGAAGAGCCCGCCGTTGATGTTGTCGGCGTTCTTGGCGGACTTATCCTTGAACTGAGTCATGCGGGAAAGCTCGCCGAACATGGCATAGCAGTTGAGAACCCAGCCCAGCTCGGCGTGCTGGTGGACGTGGGACTGGATAAAAAGGGTGCATTTCTCCGGGTCCAGGCCGCAGGCGATGTATTGTGCCAGCTGCTCTATGGTGCGCCGGCGCAGGGCGGCGGGGTCCTGACGGACAGTGATGGCGTGCAGATCCGCCATAAAGAAATAGCAGTCGTATTCCTCAATCATCTTAGGCCAATGGTGCAGAGGGCCCAGATAGGAGCCCAGTGTCAGATCACCGCTGGGCTTGATGCCGGAAAGCATAGTTTTTTTCTCATCCATGGTTGCTTGCTCCTTTGTTTTTATCTTCATCGCGTATGCGCAATAAGCCACATTAAATACATATTATAGCATACATGGAGAGAAAGTACAACCGCAATGGGGAAATTTCAGAAATCCTTTTGTGGGGGGCGGCATAATGCGCCCCCTCTGTTCTGCCGTATGTCCACAGTATCCGGGTATGTTTGAAAATCCTGGGCCTGCCTCTTTTATGCCTGCGAAACAGTAAGACCGCCGGTCACCCCGGCGGCCTCACCTATTTCAGAACCTATGCCAAGGGATTATTTCCCTCTTCGGCATACCGCAGCATCGTTTTTGCCGGTATTGCCTATTTTCTCCTGACTGGGACCCAGATCTCGCTTTCATAGTCCGCCGCCGTGGTCTCCTTCTCCGTGGAGTACCACTCGATGTTCACGCCGCAGGCAATCTCAAACTCCGGATTCCCCGGCAGCCATTCCTGGAAGATCCTCGTGTTCACGCTCTGCAGCGCCTCCGGCATAGGCCCGCTGCACCGGAACCTTGCCCACTCACCCCCGGGCAGGGTGACCACCGTCAGCCCCTCTGGCACTTCCCGGCCGTCATATTTCCCGGCGATCAGATACCGGAACTGTCCCGGAGCGTCACATTCATCAATGCACACGCCGAACTCCCCGATACTGCACGCGCAGACCGCCTTTTCCAGCGCCGTCTCCGGCGCTTTCCCTGCCCGCGTGGGCTTGCAATGGGCGCCGGTAAACTCGTCCCAAAACTTGGGAAGTTCCTGATAGGAAGTCTCCGGGGAAAATTCCCGCTCCACGCCGATCAGCTGGAAGCTCTCCATTTTTTCCACCGTAAAATCCATGCCATGTCCTCCTCGAATAGAAAGTGTAATCTTCAGCGGAAGGAAGGAGACCAGCCGCTCCTGTACCAGGCCAGCGACATGTACTCCTTTGGGGTCTTGATCTGTGAGCTGCTGGGGGCTGTTAAGCCGGGCGAGGTAGGCTTTCCGCCCGTGCTCTCCG
>JAAZZJ010000459.1 GCA_014237695.1 Oscillospiraceae bacterium
CTGCCTTGCCTGTATCCTTGTCTGGTTACTTTGACGGTTTTAAAACAGTCTCTAGCCCACCTTCTTCACGGGGCAGGCGGCGGAACACATCACTGTGGATACAGTCCGGGCGGGTGCAGCTGCGGCAGTCATAGCATTTCGTGGTCATTGTCTGTTCTCCTTTCGACTGTTGCAGGGCCCGGGGCGTGAGTCCGTTCGCGCCTTCTGGCCTAATGGGGAATGCGTTTCCCGGATCCTGCTGGTTGTGTGGGAACGGGGCCGGGCGGCTTCTGTAGCAGCTCTTTGCGCCATATCCGGCTCCGATTTAAGGGCGGGCTTTGTATCGCGTCCCCCTGTTCCCTCCTGACATGATTATAATAGCATATATTGGCCAATATATCAATAGGCGTATTCACCAAATATATCGGCTAATATATGTCTATATTGTATATGGACCAATATAGATTTCTGTGGTATAATCATGGTAAAGGTGGAGAAGAATGCCCAATAATCCGGGCCTCCCCCAGAAAGGAGAAAGGTCATGGCTGAAAGGTCAGACGCGCTGAAAAAGGCCCAGCAAAAATACATGGAAAGATTTGCGGTTGCAAGGGTGAGAATGGAGCGGGAGAAATACGAGGCCGTACAAACGTATGCGGAAGGGCAAGGTATGAGCGTTAATGCTCTTATGGTTGACTTATTAGATCAGGCGATGGAGCGGGACGGCGGCAGAATGCCGCCAGAAAACGCACAGCAGGGTCAGGAAGGGTCGCGAGAGAACGGGACGGTATCCTTACCCTACGAGACAATAGAAGCCGCTCAGAGGGCCGCAAAAGTCGTAGGAGAGGTGTTGCCTGATTTTGTGGCGCGGGCGGTGGAGACGCAAGCGCAGCGGGATATAGCAGCCCTGCGGTTAGGGATCAACCCGGTCACGGGGGGCAAACTGGAAAAGGAGGTGTGAAGTTATGGCATTACCAGCGAAGAAAGAGCGGTACACATTCGCCGATTGCCTCGCCTGGGGCGAGAATGAGCGGATCGAGATCATCAACGGGGAGGCCGTCATGATGGCCCCGCCGTCCAGCGTTCACCAGGAGATCAGTATGGAACTTTCCCGCCAGTTGGCAAATTTCCTGGAAGGGAAGCGGTGCAAGGTTTATCCGGCCCCGTTCGGTGTTCGGCTTTTTGAGAAGGACGGGGAGCGCCCAGAAGACGTTGACACGATGGTCGAGCCGGATATATCCGTGGTATGCGACAGAAGCAAAATAGACTGCCACGGGTGCAAAGGTGCGCCAGACTTGGTGATTGAGATCCTTTCCCCCTCTTCCCGTCGGCATGACCGGTTTGTAAAGCTGGGTCTTTACCAGCGGGCGGGGGTCCGGGAATACTGGTTGGTGAATCCGGAAGAAACAACCGTGCAAGTCATGGTCCTGACGAACGGCTACCTGCTGCCGGCCGCCGACTATGGCAGGGAAGACGTGGCAAGGGTCAACGTCCTGGATGGGTGCTTTATTGATCTGGGCAAGGTGTTTGCTGAATAACAACGTGAAGGGCCGGGATTGATCCCCGGCCCTCTCGCTTGAGTTCAACAATAATTTAACTCCATTACAAAAAGTTCAACAACGATGCAATACGACAGCAGCCTCCAAACCGCCGAAACCCCTGTATTGCCAATACATTGCTGGATGATAGGAAACGACGCCTAACACCTATTTTCAAACTACGGACCAGAAGGCCGGGGGTTCGAATCCCTCACGGCGTGCCAGAAAAAGAGGTCAAAAAAGATTTTTGGTGAAAAAACTGAGAGATTTCAAGAC
>JAAZZJ010000460.1 GCA_014237695.1 Oscillospiraceae bacterium
GGGACCATCCGGGTGGAGAGCCGGGAGGGCGAGGGCAGCCGGTTCACGGTTTCACTGCCCCTTCTGCCCTCCGCCGGAGAGCCGGCAGCCCTGCCTCCGGAGGGGATCGTGCTGGTGGCGGAGAGCCGGGATGACCGGGCGGAGATGATTGCGGGCTGTCTGGCGGACAGCGGTCTGACGCCGGTGCGTCTGGAGAACGGAATGGAGGCCGTTACCTACCTGACGGAGGCACGCTACGAGGGACGGATGCCCTGCGCCATGCTGCTGGGTCAGGAGCTGGAGGACATGGCGGTGCTGGATGTGGCGGCCCATGTGCGCCAGCAGGCGGGACAGGAGTTTCCCATCCTTCTGGTATCCGAGGAGGACTGGGCGCCCATGGAATACCGGGCCACCCGGGCGGGAGTCAGCGCCTTTGTGCCCTGTCCGCTGTTTGGCAGCCGCCTGCTGGGGACCCTCTCCCGCCTGCTCTGCGGAGAGGACGGAGAGGAGCGGGGAGCCGGGGCCCGGGAAGGGGACTACAGCGGCCGGCGGGTGCTGCTGGTGGAGGACAACGAACTGAATCTGGAAATCGCTTCGGAGCTGCTGTCCATGACCGGCGTGGAGGTGGATACGGCCGAAAACGGCCTGCAGGCGGCGGAGCGCTTTGCCGCCGTTCCGGAGGGGTATTACGATATCATCTTTATGGATATTCAGATGCCTGTCATGGACGGCTATGAGGCTGCCCGGCGCATCCGGAGCCTGGACCGGCCGGATGCCGGGACGGTCTGGATCGTGGCCATGACGGCCAACGCTTTCGTGGAGGACATGCGCCTGTCCAGGGAGGCGGGAATGAACGAACACGTCTCCAAGCCGGTGGACCTGGAGCGCCTGCAGGACGTTCTGCGGCGGCAGCTGAGCGGCGGGGCGAGAGAATAAAAAAGGGACCAGATATCATGCGGCCATATCAGAAGGAATACATCGAGAATATCAGGGAAATCTCCGCCCTTACCGGCCGCAAAAACCCGGACGGCCTGTCCCCGAAGGAATATGCGGACCGGCTGCTGCGGGATGAGGAAGCAATCCGGGAGAAAGCGGCGCGCAACATGGAGCTGCTCCGTGAGGGGCTGCTTCCGGCACTGGACCACCTGTTTGAAGCGGACAGTGAGGAGCTGGGAGAGCTGGAGGAGTTTGCCGCCCAGCTGGCAGGGGGACAGGAGACGGCGGATGAGGGTGTCTTCCGGCTGATCCACCGGGCTCTGCTGAGCCTGGCCCGGCAGAAGAGGGACCGGTGCGGCATGATCCGGGAGCTGTACTGGCTGGGCATGGGATACTACTGGCTGTGCAACAAGCTGGTCGGGTTGCCCATAGAGATCGTGGAGAAGTATGTCAGCCAGATGCGCCTGTGCTTTACGGAGGCGGCGGCATACCTGAAATATTTCGACGAGATTGAGGACGGGGAGACCCGGGGCTACATCCTCCGCGCCCGTGCCAATATGGCTCTGGGGAGCTTTAAGTTTCAGGGGGAAAAGATCCGTCTGGTCCGGGAAACTCTGTGCATTATGCAGGACGGAAGTTACCGGGAAAAGGCCCCGGAGCTTCCCTGGGACCGCTATCTCTATATGACCCATCAGCAGATGGCCAGCAGCGTCTCCTACAGCAAGGAAACGGTGATGTCTTCCGAGGACATGGCCAGCATTATGGAGTCCGCCTACATTGTCTACCACCGGCGGCTGGAGGAGGCGGCCAGGGACGGACATACGCCGCTGCGGTGGGCCTTTCCCTATTACGCCATGGAATATTACTG
>JAAZZJ010000045.1 GCA_014237695.1 Oscillospiraceae bacterium
CTGGAGAAGCTGCGGGAGATGGGATTTGACGGGGGCTACAGCATCGTCAAGGCGTATGTGAGCAGCCGGAAGATGGACTTGAATGAGAAAGCAACGGTGCGGTTTGAGACGATGCCAGGAAAGCAAGGGCAGATGGACTGGGGATTCTTCGAGAATCACCTGGTGTACGAGGACGGGAAGTGGAAGAAGCTGTACTGCTTTCTCATGATTCTGGGATATTCGCGGATGCGGTACATCGAGTTTGTCACAGATATGAGCACAAACACACTGATCCGGTGCCATCAGAACGCATTCCGGTACTTTGGCGGCTACCCGGAGGAAATCCTGTACGACAACATGAAGCAGGTGGTCATTAAGCGGCTGCTGAAACAGGAGGACTCTACTCTGAACCGGCAGTTTGAGGACTTTGCGGGATTTTACGGGTTCAAGCCTTTGCTTGCGCTCCCCCGTCCAGTCCCGATACCACGCCATGACGTACCATGTGCCCCGTTTTTCATCCTTAAATACTGGCATTTTCGTTCACTTCCTTTCTGGCCCCGTAGAGCCGCTCGTTGAAATACTGACGGTTGACCCGCCCCGCAATGGTGATGAAACCCTTTCCCTTCAATTCCTCGTTGAGCTGCCGAATGAGCTTGTAGGCGTAGGGCTTCAACACGCCCAGCTCATCCGCAACCTCGTCCACCCGGATAAACTTGTTCTTCATGCTGGTTCCTCCTCCTTCTTCGGATGATAACGCTATTTGTTTAACGTTGACTCTATTATACTAACTCTATTCCGTTATGTCAAGGCTTTCCAAGAAGAAAATATAAACAAATTTATTTATATTTCGCTTGACAGTTCTAAACATATCTGTTATACTCCAAGTGTCCCCATTACATAGATTGGAGTTGGCAGTTATGGCGATTGGTGAACGTATTCGCTTTTTCCGCAATAAGAAAGGTGTCACGCAGAAATATCTCGGTCAGGTGGTGGGCTTTCCCGAACGCTCCGCCGATGTGCGTATGGCGCAGTATGAAACCGGGAGCCGCACCCCCAAGGCCGACCTGACCAGGACGCTGGCGGGCTTCTTTGAAATCTCCACCGACGCCCTGACCGTCCCTGACATAGACAGCGACAGTGGCCTTATGCACACCCTCTTTGCCCTGGAGGACGTTCGGGGGTTGACCATTGGAGAGGTTGACGGCGAAATCTGCCTGCGGCTGGACAAGTCCAAAGGCAAGACCTATGTTGATATGCTTGAAATGCTGTCCGCCTGGGCGGGGCAGGCCAAGAAGCTGGAGGCCGGGGAGATCACCAGGGAGGACTATGACCGCTGGCGCTACAACTACCCCAAGTACGACACCACCCGGAAATGGGTCAAAGTCCCCTCCAAGGAATTGAGCGACTTCCTTGTAGAAGCGTTCAAGGACAGGCTGGGCAAGGACTGATAGACAGCAGAAAGCCCTTACCGATGTTGCCATCGGTAAGGGCTTTCTAATATGGATTTTGTCACCCGCAAGCCTCAAAGGGACACTTTTCACCTGCAATCCACCGGGGATACAGAATGATACGGCATATGGGGGACGTTATCAAATCGTTATCAAAAGAGGGACATGAAATCGGGAAAGCGTTGCGCCGCAACGGGTTCAGAGCTTCAAAAACTCATTCAAACTCCACCGTCGCCGGCGGCTTGCTCGTCACATCATACAGCACCCGGTTGACACCCTTCACCTCGTTGACGATGCGCACGCTCGCCGCTTCCAGCACCTCGTAGGGGAGCCTGGCCCAATCGGCGGTCATAAAGTCGCTGGTGGTCACCCCGCGCAGGGCCACGGCGTAGTCATAGGTCCGTCCGTCTCCCATCACGCCTACAGAGCGCATATTGGTAAGTGCTGCAAAATACTGGTTGAGCTTCTGCTCTTCCCCTGCTCGGGCGATTTCCTCCCGGAAAATGGCGTCGGCTTCCCGCAGAATGTCCAGCTTCTCCCGGGTAACATCTCCGATTACCCGGATTGCAAGTCCCGGCCCCGGAAACGGCTGGCGGCTCACCAGATACTCCGGCAGCCCCAGCTCCCGCCCCAGCTGCCGCACCTCGTCCTTGAACAACAGCCGCAGAGGCTCAATAATTTCCTTGAAGTCCACACAGTCCGGCAATCCGCCTACGTTATGATGGCTCTTGATGACTGCCGCGTTCCCTGCACCGGACTCAATGACATCCGGATAAATGGTCCCTTGGGCCAGAAAATCCACCGCGCCGGTTTTCTTTGCTTCTTCCTCAAAGACCCGGATAAACTCCTCGCCGATGATCTTCCGCTTCCGCTCCGGCTCCGAGACGCCGGCCAGCTTCTCCAGAAACCGCTCCCCGGCGTCCACCCGTACGAAGTTCATCGCCCAAGGCGCAAAGGCGGCCTCCACCTCGTTGCCCTCATTTTTCCGCATCAGTCCGTGGTCCACAAATACACAGGTCAGCTGCTCCCCTACCGCCTCCGCCAGCAGGGCGGCGCACACAGAAGAATCCACGCCCCCGGACAGCGCCAGCAGAACACGGCCGCCGCCCACCTTCTTCCGGACAGCCTCCACGGCGCTCCGCCTGTAGTCCTCCATGGTCCAGTCGCCCCGGGCTCCGCAGACCTCATAGAGGAAATTCCGGATCATCCTCACCCCGTTTTCAGTGTGATTCACCTCCGGATGGTACTGCACCCCATAGAATCCCCTCTTCACGTCTGCGATCGCCACGTTGGGGCAAGCTTTCGAATGGGCCGTCAATTCAAACCCCTCGGGAACCTTCTCCATGTAGTCCCCATGACTCATCCAGCTGACACCCTTCTCCGGGAGCCCTTTGAACAGCGGGCAGCCGGTGTCGTAGAACGTCTCCGTCTTTCCATACTCCCGGGCGGCATCCTTCTGGGCGGCGGTGACCCTGCCCCCCAGGGTGCAGGCCATCAGCTGACAGCCGTAGCAGATGCCCAGCACGGGGATTCCCATGTGAAAAATCTCCGCGTCCACCCTGGGGGCGTCCTCCAGATAGACAGAGCTGGGCCCTCCGGTAAAAATGAACCCGATTGGGTCCGCTTCTTTCAGCTCCGCCAGCGGAGTGGTATAGGGCTTTACTTCGCAGTAGACGCCGCACTCTCTTACTCTTCTGGCGATCAGCTGATTATACTGGCCGCCAAAATCCAGAACAATGATGGTTTGATGGGACATGAGAATTCCTCCTTGCCGATTGTTTTTTTGCCGCCCTCCGGGCGGCATGCTGACCGGTTCTTTCATCGGCCCGGGGCGCGCAGCCCCCGGGCCGCCGCCGGGGAAGCGGCGCCCGCCGCCCGGCGTGCGCGTCAAAAATTACTCCCGGAATACAATCCCATGCTCGTCTGCGGACTCAATCACCGCCAGCGCGTGATAATTGAGTCCCATCTCCCTGAGGCGGTCGCCTCCGCCCTGGAAGCCCTTCTCAATGGCGATGCCGATGCCCATCAGCTCCGCACCGGCTTGATCCACCAGGTCGCACAATCCCCGCACAGCCTCGCCGTTGGCCATGAAGTCGTCAATGATGAGGACCTTGTCCGCCGCCGTCAGCCACTCCTTGCTGAGGATTTGCGTGACCTTCTTCTTGTAGGTGTATGAGAAGATTTCGCTCTGATACAGTCCGCCCTCGATGTTGTCGCTCTTGGCCTTCTTGGCAAAGACCATGGGCACCCCGTACTTCTGCGCGCAGATGGTAGCCAGGGCGATGCCGCTGGCTTCGGCGGTGAGGACCATGGTGACCGCACTGGTGTCAAAGTGCTTCTCGAACTCCCCGGCGATGTCCTCCATCAGCTTCACATCCACCCGATGATTGAGAAAGCCGTCCACCTTGATGATGTTGCCGGGCAGCACCCTGCCCTCCCTGCGAATGCGTTCCTTCAGCTGCTCCATCTTTGTTGCCCTTCCTTCCTCAAAACGTTTTTCTGCGCGGAGTCCCGCGCCTTCCTGTGTCCATTATGACAAGAAATCCCACCTTTGGCAAGTGGAGAAATGGACAAACTTGTCTCTTTTTGTCCCGGCTCCTTCTGTCGCCTCCCTCTGTGCGCAAAGCCGTCTCCAGACCCGAAGGGTCCGAAGACGGCTTCTTACCGCTTCGAGGTGGAAAAGGCGGCGGCCTCCGCCACCCACTCCATCAGCTCCCCGTCAATCTCCTCAGCAGAGGAGATCGTCAGGTGGTGGGTCCACCGGGCGGGATAGGGTTCCGAGACCGCATCCACCCGGGGGGAATCCAGACGGCGGTTCAGCCCCAAGGTAACGGTGATGTAGTGCTCCGGCCGCAGAGCCTTTCGCCGCGCGGGCAGGAAGGATACTGCGGCGAATACCCGGGGGTTGGTATAGGTGATCTGGGTTTTCCGCACCTTAATTCCCACATCCGGGACCAAAGCACGCACCGCCGTCTCGAACGCCTCATACAGCGCCAGAACGGCAGGGTCCTTTTCAAAAAAGAAGAGTATGGCGGGATCCATGGGCATCCCTCCTTCTGTGCTTATCAGTCCTGCTTTGTGAACTGGAGCCTGTGGACCCGGTCCAGGACTTCCTCCTCTTCGACGCCGTCGGGCACAAAGAATGCCGCTCCGGAGGACGAGCCCTCGACTCCCACACAAAAAACATACTCGCTGCTGTCCTCTGTCTCCACATACAGCAGCAAAGAGCCGGGACTCTCCTCCACATGCTCTACCACACGGCACTCCGGATCAGCAAGGCACTCCGACGCCAGCTCCGCGTAGCCATCCATGGTGAACCACCCCTCCAGGATGGTCTCCCCGTCCCGGAAAACGGTAATGGTGCCCTCCTCCAGCGTCACCTCATAGCGGCCAAAGCCGGAGGTGTCCAGCCGCATATTGATCTCCTCGTCCCCCACAATAAAGGCGTGGGTCTCAAAGCCCCACAGCTTCCAGCTGAATCCCTCCTCCGGAATGCTGCATCCCGCCAGCACCAGCAAACACAGCAGAAGCCCCCATACCGGCAAAGCCAGTGGGCCGCGATTTCTCTTAACCAATTCCATCCTACGACTCCGCCATCATAATCATGGTCATCTCCAGGTACTCCCCTTCCCGGTAGACCCGGACAGCCACCTCGTCGCCCACCCGCAGGTCCCGGCGGATGTTCAGCAGCTGCTGATAGCTGACCACGTCCTGACCGGCGAAGGCAACCAGGTAGTCCCCGGCCCGGAGCCCGGCCCGGTCGCCGCTGAGACCGTCGGTAATGGCCTCCAGCCGCAGTCCTACCGCGCCGTCCGGCAGGGTCTGGGGAATACGGTTTATGGTGACGCCCAGTACCGGCTGGGGCTGAAGCTCTCCGAACTCAATGAGTTCGTTCACCCAGCGCAGTGCCAGACTGGAGGGGATTGCGAAACCCAGGCCCTCGATGGTGTCGTACCGGCTCATCATTTTGATGGTGTTGATGCCGATGACCTGGCCGTACTGGTTAATCAGGGGGCCGCCGGAGTTGCCGGAGTTCAGGGCGGCGGTGGTCTGGAGCAGCGTCATGGTCACCCCGTCCACATTCACGTCCCGGTTGATGGCGGAGACAATGCCGCTTGTCAGGGTGTTGCGCAGCTCCACCCCCAGGGGATTGCCGATGGCGTATACCGGGTCTCCCACCCGCAGGTCGTCGGACACGCCGAAAGCCGCTGCCGGGAGGTCCTCCGCCTCCACCTTCAATACTGCCAGGTCCGCGTCCTCGTCATAGCCCACAACCTTGGCGTCGTACTGCGCGTCTACGCCGTGGACGTCAGTCACCAGCACCGTGCAGACGCTGCAGCCGGCGATGACGTGGCAGTTGGTAAGGATGTACCCGTTGGGAGAGAAGATCACGCCGGTGCCGGCGCTGACCATACTGCTGTAAGACTCCTCCCTGCCCAGCACGGCCACCACCGAGGGCGTCACCCGGTCATAGACCTGCTGGGGCGTCAGCGCCGGCAGCTCTCCGGCAGCGGAGAGGCTCAGCCGGGTCTCTCCGCCGGTCGGATAGGCGGGAATGGTAATGGCGGTATTCTCCGGCTCCTCCGTATCCCAGTAGAAGTAATCGTCCTCCCAGGGGGCGCGGTCATCCTGCCCCGGGTGGAGATCCGGCATCGCGCTCCCCGGCAGGGCCCACCCGTACTGGCCCACGTACCATATGCCCACGCCCAGGCAGATCAGAATCACCAGCAGGGACATGCCCACATACACGCGCACGCCCCACCGTGTCCGGGGTTTCTCCGGCGGATTCAGGGGATTCGCTCCCTTGGGAGCCGGGGGATAAGGCACTCTCTCCTCCGGCCTGGGCCGCATACGCTCCGGCAGCTCCCGCTCATAGCGCAGCGTCACCGGCTCCACGCCGTCCGGCTGGCGGTAGGTCAGTACAACCTCGCTCTCCGGCTCCGCAGATATTCTGGTTTCCCTCCACAGCTCTTCCATGTTACAGCTTCCTCACACAGTTTTCCCCGTCTCCTTCGCCAGTTGGACGGTAAAGGAGAAGGTTGTCACGCCGTCCTCACTGGCGGCGGTGATTTTTTCCCGATGCTGCTCTAAAATTGTCCGCACAATGTACAGCCCCAGACCTACGCCGTCCTTGTCCTCGCTGCGGGAACGGTCGGACTTATGGAACCGCTCGAACAGCAGGGGCAGCTCCTCCGGCGAGATGGTCTGGCCCGCGTTGCGCACGGTGACCACCGCCTTCTCCCCCTTCTTCTCCAGGCCCAGGAAGAGGGTGCTGCCCTGAGAGGCAAACTTGGCGGCGTTTTCCAGGAGCTTGTACACCACCTGCGTCAGCAGGTCGTTATCCCCCAGGACCATCACCGGGTCCTCCGGAATCTCCACGTCCACGTCCAGGCCCCGGCTGGTGATCTTCTTCTCCATGTTGACCAGCACCCGGCGCATGGATTCGGAGAGGTCGAAAGGCACCTTCTGTTTGATGAGGTCCATACTTTGCAGCTGGCTCACATCCAGCATCCGGCGGACCAGCCGGGCCAGGCGGCGGCTCTCTGTGGAAATAATAGAGAGATATTGGCGCTCCTCCTCCGGAGAGATCACGCCGTCCAGGATGCCGTCGGCATAGCCGGCAATGGTGGTCATGGGGGTTTTCAGCTCGTGGGAGATGTTGGCGATAAACTCCCGCCGCTGCTGCTCCGTTTTCTGCAGGGAGTCCGCCATGGCGTTGAAGGATTCGATCAGCTCCCCGATCTCGTCCTCCCGGCCTGTATTGTGGACCCGGGCGTCAAAGTTGCCCTCGGCAAACTTCCTGGAGGCGGAGGCCATATCCCGGATCGGCTTGATCTGCTGCATGGTGGTGGTGGCCGTGGCCACAAAAGCGATGAGCAGCACGGTAACGGCCGTCATGCCGAAAATACCCAGAAAGGCCCGCCACATTTCGGTCATGGTGTTGGGCTCCGCGATGGCCAGAACGGGTCCGATCTCCACCCAGCCCTCCATGCGGGCGGGCACGGCCACCACGGCTCTGGGCCTCTCATAGAAGCCCAAGGTAGATACGCCCATGTAGACCTCTCCCTTGGCCAGCTTCTGATACATAGCGTCGGGGAGGGATATCTTCTGGTTGTTCAGCTCAGAGCTGGTGCCCAGGAATTCCCCCTTCTGGGGGATCCAGATGAGGAAATCCGTACCGCTCATCTGCCGGGCAACGTCCACCATGGTGCGCAGGTCCTCCTGCTGGGCCAGCCAGGAGCTGGTTTTTGCGTAGGCGTCCAGCGACATCTGGGCGATAATTTCGGCCCGGTCCTTCAGCTCGCTTCTCTTTTCGGTCATGATGTAGCTGTAGGTCAGGGAAAAAAAGGACGCCCCCAGCAGGACCAGCGTCAGCGCCACCATGCCGATCGTAACAGTGAAGGTCCGCCAGTAGATGCCCTTGAATTTTTTCATTCGGTATGTCTCCTTTGATCCGGAGCCGGTCCGTTCGTACCGGTCCTCGCCGGTAGCCGGGGGCTTCCCGCAAGTATTCCTGCGCTTTCTGCCTCGCAGGACGGGAAAATCCCTCACCCATCCGGCATTCCCCGCCTATGAATACAGGTTCTTCGTGATCTTCTGCATCGTTTCGCTTACACGAAAAGCCCCCGCGGGGGCGCAGTCACCCCTGTTTCGCCTTCGGCGGCGTCACCTCGAACTTATACCCTACCCCCCAGACGGTCTTGAGCGCCCACTGGCTGGAGACGTCCTCCACCTTCTCCCGGAGGCGCTTGATATGCACATCCACCGTCCGGCTGTCGCCGAAGTAGTCAAACCCCCAGACCTCGTCCAGAAGCTGATTCCGGGTATACACCCGGTTGGGCGTGGAGGCCAAATGGTAGAGAAGCTCCAGCTCCTTGGGGGGCGTATCCACTTTTTTCCCGTCTACCATCAGCTCGTAGGAGTCCAGATTGATCTCCAGCTTGTCAAATACCAGCCGCTTCCGGGTGTCCTCCGGGATCTCTGTCCGGCGGAGGACCGCGTTGATGCGGGCAATCAGCTCCTTCATTTCAAAGGGCTTGACGATGTAGTCGTCCGCCCCCATCTCCAGGCCCTGAATACGGTCAAAGACCTCGCTCTTGGCGGTTATCATGATAATGGGCGTGCGGCTGCTCTCCCGGATCTTGCCGCACACCGCCCAGCCGTCCATCACCGGCAGCATCAGATCCAGCAGCACCATGTCCGGCTGCCAGGAGCGGAAGGTCTCCACGGCGCTGCCGCCGTCGAAGGCCGTCTGGATCTCAAAGCCCTCTTTCTCAAGATACATCCGGATCAGATCGGAAATGTTGTGGTCGTCCTCCACCACCAGAATCTTTCTTGCCATGCTTTCCTCCCGTCCCCCGGCGCATTCCGCCGGAACTGGGACTTCTCCACAGTATTGATTCCAATTATACCCATTATTTGAATTTTTTCTTGAACTTTCTGTAAATTACCGTCCTTTACGCTGTCAGCCGCCAGGCGCTCAGGCGGTAGCGGGCTCCCCGCAGGGCCTCCAACACCCCCCGGAGGACCTCCGGCCGGCCGGATTCGCCCCAGTAGACCGCCACGTCCCCCCGGTATTGCCCCACGGCACGCAGCAGCCCGGAGGCCTCCTCTCCGGAGGCGCTGATCTTTGCCTGCACCCGCTGGAAGCCCTCGCCGTCCAGAAGGGGGTCCTCCTCCCCGTCGTACCAGGCCAGCTCCAGCCAGCAGCAGGCGGTCTGCCACAGCGCCTCCCGGCCCTGCCGGAGTTCCTCCGCCCGGTCCTCGGGGGTCTCCCCCTGAAGGCGAAGGACCGGGGCGTGGCCCCCGGCCACCAGTGCCCGCAGCAAATCCCCGTCGGCCATCTCCCCGGCGGTCAGCAGAAAGGTTCCCTGGATATCGCCTAGGGTGGGAAGGATCTCCCTGGCATAGGCTCCGTCAAAGATGAGATACACTTTCTGCCCCTCCGCAGCCTGCACCGGCGGGTCCGGGGTGACGGGCGGGTCAGGGACGGCCGGCGGCCGGACGGAGGAGGCGCGCTCATAATCATCGTAGCGGCCCTGCATAAGGGTGGCGGCGGCGTTGATAAAATCCGCGTCGCTGAGGATCACGCTGTCGCTCTTCACCCGGATCAGCGGCGCCGTGGTTGTCTCGCTATAGCTCCAGGACAACCGGAAATACCGGCACACAAGTTCCAGCGGGAAAAAAACCATCCCTCCCCGCTCGATGGCATAGCCGTTGTACATGTTATACTGCTTGTCGTAGACGATCTGTCCCGCGATGTCAAAGCGCAGGTCCAGGTTGCTGCCCTGACGGTAGAGGGTGGCCAGGCCCAGATTGGTATTCCGGCCATAGGACAGTCCCAGCTCTCCCCCTTCAAAAAGCTGGCTGGAGACATAGAGGACGCCGTTGGAATAGAAGGGCATGGTCTCGCTGTTCAGGTCCATGAGCTGTTCGTTGGCGGCGGTAAAGTAGACCCCGGTTCCGGCGGCCCGGCCGGGTCCGGGGACCAGCAGGCCCAGCAGCAGAAGGGTCATTGCCAGCGCCGCTGTCCGGCGCAGACGCATTTTCACGGCAGAGCCTCCTCTCTGAAACAGGATAAAAGCATTGTACCACAAACCGCTGGCGCTGACAACGGGAAAATATCCGGAGGACAATACAGCGTCAGGCCGCAAAAAGCCCTCTGCAAGAGTTTGCCGCCCGCAGGCGGCAAATACAATCCAATCGTTTTTCCAAGGACATGTGCCTTGGAAAAACTCTTTGCGCGGAGCGAGCGTCGGATTGTGCGCCAAAGGCGCACAACCGAGGTGCAGAGCGAAGCGGGGCGGCCACTCACTCAAAAAGTGGCAAAACCACTTTTTTGACACGCAGAAGCCCCCATCCGCTTTGCGGATGGGGGCTTGAAGAGACTTTATTCCGTCACGTAGGGCAGCAGAGCGATCTGACGGGCGCGCTTGATGGCCTCGGTCAGCTGGCGCTGATGCATGGCGCAGGTTCCGGTGGTCCTGCGGGGCAGGATCTTGGAACGCTCGGAGATGAAGCGGCGCAGCTTGGCGGCATCCTTGTAATCAATATGCTCGCACTTGTCTACGCAGAACTGACAGACCTTTCTCCGCTTCCGGGGAGCGCCGGAGCGGGCAGGCCGGTTTTCACGATCCATAGGCATGGTTCTCTATACCTCCTGTTAGCGTATCGCGCCCCAGGGGCGCGACCAAAAAATTCGCGGTTCGTCCGCTCTGCAGCGGACGGTGTTGCCGCGGTGTGTCAGGCAGCGGCCCCTCTCAGAAGGGAAGGTCTCCGTCCTGATCGTCGATCTCCGCAAAGCCGGAGGGCTCGGCGGAGGGAGCGCCGTAGCCGCCGCCATAGGAGGCGGGGGCAGGATTGCCGTAGGGGGGCGGCCCGCCGTAGCTGTCGCCGGAGGCGCTGTCCCGTTTGCTGTCGCCAAAATACACATTGTCGGCGACCACCTCGGCACTGCGGCGGTTGTTGCCGTCCCGGTCCTTCCATTCCCGGATCTGGAGACGGCCCTCCGCCACGGCCATGCGGCCCTTGGCGAAATATTTGCAGATAAATTCCGCGGTCTGCCGCCAGGCTACAACATCGATGAAATCGGTGTTCTTCTCACCGGAGTCCCGGTTTTTGAAGTCCCGGTCCACGGCGAGGGTAAAGCTGGTCACGGAGACGCCCGACTGCGTGGTGCGCAGCTCTGGGTCCCGCACCAGGCGGCCCATGATGATGATGCGGTTCAACATGTGAAAATTTTCCCCCTTACTCGCCCTTACAGACGATCATGGAGCGCAGGATGCCGTCGGTAATGCCCAGAACACGGTCCAGCTCCTTGGGGAACGCGGGGTCGCTGGTGAAGGACATCAGGACGTAGTAGCCCTCGGTCTTGTAATCGATAGCGTAGGCCAGCCGGCGCTTGCCCCACTCCTCTACCTCCACGACAGAGCTGTGCTTCTCGGCCAGCGCCTTGAACTTTTCGACGGTGGCGGCGATAGCTTCCTCGCCCTGGGCGGGATCGATAATGTACACGACCTCGTAGTTGTCATTGATCTTTGCCATGGTTGCACCTCCTTTTGGACGAATGGCCCCCGGTCCCAGCCGGGAGCAAGGATATTGGCATGCAGATTGCAAGCTTTTTTATTATACAGGAAATGTGGGAAAAGTCAAGCTGTTTTTCCTCTTTTTTGCAGTTTCGCAGGTTGTAACATTAAATGCGAAAGAACACGAAGCCCCACGAACGGGGCGGT
>JAAZZJ010000461.1 GCA_014237695.1 Oscillospiraceae bacterium
CCTGGGGGTTATGATCTATGCCCTGGTGCGGAAGGAACCTTTCCCCAAGTATGTGAACCTGGCCATGTTCGCCACGGCCCTGTGCCCCCTGGCCAGCGAGATGCTGCTGCGCTATCCCGGCAGCGAGGATGTCCGGGGCGTAACCCTGGGCAGCGCGGCGCTGATGCTGGCGGTGGGGATGCTCATCGGCTTCCTCACTCCCGCTCTGGCGGCCCACTCCCCCAACGTCCACAAGGGCTACGACCTGTACTCCGCCGCCCTGCCCGGCGTGCTGCTGGGCCTGTTTGCGGTGGCGGTACTGTATAAGACTCTGGGCAACGCTGTGCCGGAGATCAAGGCGACACTGGGCGGCAGCCATCCGGGGGTGGTGTGGACCTTCTGCGTGGTCTTCTTCGGCCTGTGTATCCTGGCGGGCTTCTGGCTCAACGGGAAGAGCTTCAAGGGCTATACGGACCTCCTCAGGGACACCGGCCACAAGGCGGACTTCGTGGGCAAGTACGGCCCCGGCCTGGCCCTGGTGAACTTCGGTTTCTATGGGTTGATGATCCTGGCCTACTACATCTTTGTCAACGCCATTATGGGGGACCCCTTCAGCGGCTTCAACGCCGTGACCATCGGCATCGTGTTCTGCATGGTGTGCTTCGGCGCGGCGGGGGCCCATCCGGGCAACATCTGGCCCATCATGGCGGGCTACATTCTCTTTTCCTTCGCCGCCACCCAGCTGCTGGGCGGCGTGTTCCCGGTGAACAACCAGGCCATTATGGTGGGACTGTGCTTCGCCAGCGGGCTGGCCCCCATTGCCGGGAACTACGGCTGGTGGGCCGGTATCCTGGCCGGCGGGATGCATTACTTCCTGGTGACCTCCATCCCCGCCATCCACGGCGGCTTCAGCCTCTATAACGGCGGCTTCACCTCCCTGGTGATCGCCACCATCCTGGTGCCCCAGCTGGAGACCTTCTGCAAGACGAAGGATCAGCGGCTGGCGGCCGGGAAGTGACAGACCCTCTATTCCAAGTCATAAGGAGCGATGCGCAATGACCAAGCAGACCCTCCGCGCCGAGGTATCCGCGCGGGTAAAAAACCTGTCTCCCACCTACTGCCGGGAGGCGGACGCCGCCATCTGCCGCTGGGTGATCCAGTCGGCGCAGTATCAGGAGGCAAGAACGGTCTTCTGCTACGTGGGGACGGAGCGGGAGATCGACACCATGGCCCTGCTCCGGGACGCCCTCCGGGACGGCAAGACTCTGGCGGTACCGTTGTGCCTGCCGGAGAAGGGGATGATGGAGGCCCGGCGGATCGAGGGGCTGGGGGATTTGGTCAGCGGACGCTACGGCATCCTTGCGCCCAGGTTGGACTGTCCGGTGGTGGCGCCGGAGTCCTTCGACCTGGCCGTCGTTCCCTGCTGCACCGGCAACGCCAGAGGACAGCGTCTGGGCTACGGCGGCGGGTACTATGACCGCTATCTCCCCCGGACCAGCTGCCCCACCATGCTGCTGTGCCGTCACCAGCTGGAGCGGGAGGATATCCCCGCCGAGGAGCATGATATCCTTATGGACTATTTTGTTACCGAGCGGGGCATTGTTGAGTGCGCCCGCGGCGCAGGGAAATTTTAAACAGGCTCTTAATGGACTGGGGCGCGGGACGTAAGTTCCGCGCCCTTCCCCTTTGCTGGGGCGGCGGAATAAAATCGGCGAAAAAGACTTGCCAAAAAGGAAACTTTATGTTATAAAAGAAAGAGTCAAATGCGAAGAACGGGAAAATAGCGGGTTTGCGGAGTCTAA
>JAAZZJ010000462.1 GCA_014237695.1 Oscillospiraceae bacterium
GCCAAAGCGGCGGAAGATACGGTCCATGATGAAAGCGACACGGGCCATGTAGCCCACGTCCTCCAGGACAGCCAGCAGAAGGAACAGCACCAGCATCTGAGGCACGAAGCCCAGCACCGCGCCCACGCCGGCCACGATGCCGTCCTGAATCAAGCCGTAAAGCCAGCCGCCCTCGGCCACGCCCAAAGCGCCCAGAATGGTGTCAAACAGGCCGGGGACCATCTCGCCGAAGAGGTTGTCGTTGGCCCAGTCGGTGCCCCAGGAGCCGATGCCGATGCCCCACTCCTCTCCCGCGAACAGACCTGCCGGGGAAGTACCCATAGCGATGGAATAGATCAGGAACATGACCAGGGCGAAGATGGGCAGTGCCAGAATCCGGTTGGTGACGATCTGGTCGATTTTGTCGGAGACGGAGAGGCTGTGCCTGGGGGCTTTCTTCCTCACCGCGCGGGATACCACTCCGTTGATGTAAGCGTACCGCTGATTGGTGATGATGCTCTCGGCGTCATCGTCCAGCTCTGTCTCGCAGTCGGTAATGTGCTGCTCCAGATGGGCTTTCAGATCAGTGGAGAGGTTCAGCTCCTCCAGAACCTTTTCATCCCGCTCAAAAACCTTGATGGCGTACCAGCGCAGATAGCCCTCCGCTACCTTGCCCTGGATGGACTCCTCAATGTGGGCCCGGGCGTGTTCCACGCTGCCGGTGAACACATGGGGCAGTTCCCCGGCCTGTTTCCTTTGGGCCAGAGCCACGGCCTTTTCCGCCGCCGCCATGCCGCCCTCGCCCTTGAGGGCGCTCATCTCCACTACCTCACAGCCCAGGGCCTCGCCCAGCTTATTGAGGTTGATGGTGTCGCCGTTCTTCCGCACCAGGTCGATCATGTTCACCGCCACTACCACGGGCATGCCCAGCTCGATGAGCTGGGTGGTGAGGTACAGATTTCGCTCGATGTTGGTGCCGTCCACAATGTTGAGGATGGCGTCCGGCTTCTCGTTTACCAGATAGGACCGGGCCACCACTTCCTCCAGGGTGTAGGGGGACAGGGAATAGATACCGGGCAGGTCCTGGATCACCACGTCCTTATGACCCTTCAGCCTGCCCTCCTTCTTCTCTACGGTGACGCCGGGCCAGTTGCCCACATACTGGCTGGAGCCGGTGAGGGCGTTGAACAGCGTGGTCTTGCCGCAGTTGGGGTTGCCTGCCAGGGCAATTTTGATGTCCATTATTCTTCTCTCCTTTCAAATGTTAGCTGTGGCTAACTTTTGCTCTAAAGAATAGCGGCATCCTGCCGCATTGATTTACTGAACCTCGATCATCTCCGCGTCGCCCTTGCGGACGGACAGCTCGTAGCCCCGGACGTTCAGCTCCATGGGGTCACCCAGGGGGGCCACCTTGCGGACGAAAATCTCCACGCCCTTAGTGATGCCCATGTCCATGATCCGGCGCTTCACCGGCCCTTCGCCGTGGAGCTTCGCCACAGTCACGGTTTCGCCCACCTTCACATCTTTTAATGTTTTCATGCTGCTCTCCTCCTTTTTGATTTCTTAAACCATAATGCGGTTTGCCATGGTCTTATCCAGCGCGATGCGGCTGTCCTTTACCTGCACGATCAGGTTTCCCGCAATTTCGCTGACCACCGTCACATCGCTGTCCACCACAAATCCCAGCTCCGCCAGATGCTGGCGCACCTCGTCCTTGCCGGAGATTTTGCGGATAGTCGCGGTTTCTCCTGCCTTTGCCATTGTCAGCGGCATCATTGCCTCGCCT
>JAAZZJ010000463.1 GCA_014237695.1 Oscillospiraceae bacterium
GGCCATGAGTTCTGCGGCGATATCGTGGCCGTAGGGGAGAGCTGGAGGGGCAAGTACCAGGTGGGCCAGCATTTTGCCATCCAGCCCGCCCACTTCTGCAATGGGTCCCTGATGGCGCCCGGCTACTCCTATCCGTACTGCGGCGGGTCCTCCCAGTATGCCAGCATTCCGGTGGAGACGCTGCTGATGGACTGCCTGCTGCCCTACAACTCCGATATATACTTCTACGGCTCCCTGGCCGAGCCTATGAGCTGCATCGTGGGCACCTATCACGCCATGTATCACACCAAAGCGGGGTCTTATGTACATGAAATGGGCATTAAAGAGGGGGGCAAGCTGGCCCTGCTGGCATCGGTGGGTCCCATGGGGCTGGGCGCCATCGACTATGCCCTGCACTGTGACCGGAAGCCCTCCCTGTTGGTGGTAACAGATATTGACGGCGCACGGCTGAAGCGGGCGGAGTCCATCTACACCGTGGAGGAGGCGGAGAAACAGGGCATCGAGCTGCACTACGTAAACACCCGCATGGAAAACGCCGCCGAGTATCTCCGGGAGCTGAGCGGCGGTACGGGCTATGACGATGTGATCTGCTTCGCGCCAGTGCGGCCGGTGGTGGAGCAGGCGGGCGACATCCTGGGATTTGACGGATGCCTGAACTTCTTCGCAGGACCGACCGACGCCCAATTCAAGGCGGAGTTCAACTTCTACAATGTCCATTATCTGTATACTCATCTGGTAGGCACCTCCGGCGGCAATACCGGCGATATGCGGGAGGCCATTGAGATGATGAACGCCGGGAAGCTCAATCCCGCCGCCATGGTCACCCATATCGGCGGACTGAACACCGTGGTGGATACCGTATTGAATCTGCCCCGGATTCCCGGCGGGAAAAAGCTGATCTACAACCATATTGACCTGCCCCTGACGGCCATCGACGCGTTTGAGGAGAAGGGCAGGACCGATCCGCTGTTTGCCCGGCTGGACAAGCTGTGCAAGGCGCACAACGGCCTGTGGAACGGTGAGGCGGAGCGGTACCTGCTGGCCAACGCCAAAGCGATCTGAGGGGAAACCGCTTCGGCTATCATTTGTGCTTCGCATAAAGAGCATATGGAGAGGATAAGAGGCGGCAGGATGATTCCATCCTGCCGCCTCTCCCGGCGTTCAGCGGTATTTTTCTACAATGCTTTTCATCTCATCCCAGTGGGCTTCCATGTCGGCCACCAGCTTGCACTGGGTCCGGCAGCGGTCCAGATTCTGACCCGCCCGGCTGGTGTGGAAGTACACATCCCCCTCCAGATGATCCGTGAGAAACCGCATTCCGCACTCCAGGGTCATCAGCTTGGCCCCCCAGGGGAGATAGGCGATCTCTTCGTCCGTCAGCGTGCCGCCCGCGCCCTCAAGAAATGCCTGGGTATACAGCGCGAAGAGTTGGAGGTCCAGGCTGACCTTGCTCAGATCCCGCTCATCCTCCGCACAGTGGTTGGCCCCGAAGCGGATGGAGTCGCCGAAATCGTTGATGGACAGGCCCGGCATGACAGTGTCCAGATCGACAATGCACACGCCCTCGCCGGTCTTCTCGTCCATAAGGACGTTGTTGAGCTTGGTATCGTTGTGGGTAACCCGCAGAGGCAGTCTGCCCTCCCGGAGGGCCTGGAGGGCTACGGAACAGTCCGCTTCCCGGGCCAGTATAAAGCTGATTTCCGCCTGGCATCCCGCCTTGCGGCCCAGAGGGTCCGCCTCTGCGGCGGCTTTCAGCTTTGCCAG
>JAAZZJ010000464.1 GCA_014237695.1 Oscillospiraceae bacterium
GATTGGAATGAAAAAGAAACTTGGGATTTAGTTGGAATAGAGTTTGATGGCCATGAAGGCATGCGTAGAGTATTGCAACCACACGACACTCCTGTCGGATTCCATCATCTACAAAAGGAACATAAAATTCGCTTATAAGGAGAGAAAAAGTATGTTTTGTCCACAATGCGGGAAGAAATGTCCTGATGATTCACGTTTTTGTGAACACTGCGGCAGTATGATCCAGCCGCCCCCCGCCCCTGCTCCCGTCCCCTTTCCGGCAGCCGCCCCGGTCGCGCCTCCGGTGCTGGTAAAGAAAAAATCCCACGCCGGACTGATCGCTGCTCTTGCGGCGGTGGTGGTGCTGCTGGCAGCGGCCGGCGGCGCGTTTTACGTCATGCAGCTTCGCTCGGCCAACGAGGCGGCGCTGTCCGCCAGCCTGATGGACCATATGTGGGACTACTGTGAGGCGGACGTCATCGAATACTACGACGGCGTGCTTGCCGAACCCTACGATGAACGGGGATACAAGGTGGATATGAAATCGTCGTCCTTCACCTTCCGGCCCCAGACGGAGAAAAATGTCTTCCCTGTCACCGGGAGGGTGGACATCATCGACCGAAACGACGAGGGCGCTGTCTACCGTGTGGATATCGAAGGCACAGTCAGGACGGATTTTCTGCGTAAGAACTTTGACTGGGATCTGTCCTACGACTTTGAGGAGCCGCCTGTCCGCGAGCCGGAGAATGAGGAGCAGCCGGAGGATCAGCCCCCGGAGGCCGCCGGAGAACAGGCCCCTGCGCCGGAGGACAGTATCCTGCCGGACAACCCTCTTATTGAGGATGAGAGCGGCTATCTGTGGCCTACGGACTCCCAGTACATCACCGATGCCGACTTGAGCGGTTTCTCCCGGAAGGAGATCATGCTCATGCGTAACGAACTCTACGCACGCTATGGGTGCAGCTTCCGGGACGAGGAAATTCGGACCTATTTTGAGGCCAAGAGCTGGTACAAGCCCAATCCAGATCTGCTGGCCGTTGACTTCCTCAGAGAGTGGTTCAATGAATACGAAACCGCCAATCTGGACACCATTCTGAACTATGAAAAGGCTCAGGGGTGGCGGGGATAAGCAGACATTGGATGCACGGCAAAGGGATCCGGCTGCTCGCACTGCTGCTGTGCCTGTGTCTCTGTGCCGGCTGTGCCGCTTCTCCGGCAGAGGATACGGAGACGCCCGCCGCGCCCTCTCCCGCTCAGGAGGACCCCGGACCGGAAACGGAGCCCGAAGCCGCAGCGGAACCGCTCCCTCCTGCAAAGCCGGAATCCCAGGCGGAAAGCGAGGACACTCCCCAGCCCGAACCGGAACCCCAGCCGCTCCCGCTGGAGGGACGCATCATCTGCCTGGACCCCGGTCACTGCGTCACCGAGGAGGCCAGTAAAGGCTACCGGGAGCCCGTCTCCCCGCTGTCCGATGAGACCAAGCCCCGCTACCTCAGCGGAACCCGGGGCGCGTCCCTCACGGAGGAACAGCTGAATCTGCAGGTTGCCCTGAAGCTCCGGGACGCTCTGGAGGCGCTGGGCGCGGAGGTGGTCATGACCCGGGAGGTCTCTGAGATCAGCCTCCCCAATACGGAGCGCTGCCGGATCGCCAACGAGAGCGGCGCGGACGTCCACGTCCACATCCACGCCGACGGTTCAGAGAGTACGTCGGCCAACGGCGTATCGGTTCTGATTCCGGACGGGGATCTGCTGGGCACGCCCTCCATAGTAGAGGAGAGGAC
>JAAZZJ010000465.1 GCA_014237695.1 Oscillospiraceae bacterium
CTGTCCATTCCCCTGGAGTGCGAGGGCTACCGGGGCAGGTCCTTTGTTATCCGCTGGAATATCTGAAAAATATTTACAAAAAAGACACACAAATGATGCTTACAGGAGGCGCGGCGAGGGTAGGATAGCCTTAGAATCTGTATTCACAACCGCAGCACGCCGTCTGGCCGGCTTTTTTCCCGCCATACTGCGTCGATTTCCCTTGCCGTACGCCGGTATGGCAAGGGAAATCTCCCTGTCTGACGAGAAAAATTCTCGTCCATCCGGCATCTCCCGGTTATGAATACAGGTTCTTATCTTTCAAAGGAGACTCTTTCGCAGTATGAAACATTGGGAACGCCGCAGGCGCGGCGTATTCATTCCGCCCGTTCTGATCCTTCTGCTGGCCCTGGCCGCCCTGCCTGCCGGATATCTTCTGATCCGGAGCGCCGGAAGCGGACCTGCCGGGATGGTGTCCGCCACTCCCGCCCCGGGAGGGGACCGGCCGGGAGAGCATGCCCTCACCGCCTCCGGCATCCCCTGCACCCTGACGCAGCTGGAGGAGGGGGCGGTTCATACCGGGGACCTGCTCCTGGTAAACAATCAGATTCTCTACCATTTCCCCGAGGAACAGCTCCTGACCTCTATTTACGAGGGAAAGACCGGCAGCTACTATGTCCGGGACAAGGAGGTCTACATCGCCCCCCCAGCGCTGGAGGCGCTGAACCGGATGCTGGACGATTTCCGGGCCCAGGGGGGCAGCAAGACCGTCAACGTGGTGGCGGGCTACCGCACGGAGGCGTTCCAGCAGCACCTTTTCGATCAGAGCGTGGCGCGCAACGGGCGTGAACACGCAGAGGAATTTGTGGCCCAGCCCGGGGGCAGCGAGCATCACACGGGGCTGGTGGTGGACTTCTCTCTCTTCTATGAGGACGGAACCAGCGCCGAGTATCAGGGTACCGGGGAGTACGCCTGGATCAACGGCAACTGCCAGAACTACGGCTGGGTGGTCCGCTATAAAAAGGCCAAGGAACCCCTCACCGGCATCGGGGACGAGCCGTGGCACTTCCGCTACGTGGGCGTTCCCCACGCCGCCGTTATGACCGAAAAGGGACTGTGTCTGGAGGAATATACGGACTACCTCAAGGAATTTCCCTTTGACGGGCAGCATCTGGCGGTAGACTGGGGCGGGGAGCGGTTTGAGATCTGGTACTGCGCCGGAACCGCCGCCTACCTGCCGGACAGCGGGGACTATACCGTCTCCGGGAACAACGTGGACGGCATCGTGGTGACGTGTAAAATTGGATAATGGAGTATCCGGAGAGGTAAACGGCGATGCGCCTCCGCACAGGAAAGACCTCCCCCGTTGGTGAACGGGGGAGGTCTTTCCGGCGCGGCTTAGCGGCGCTCGCGCTTTCTGGCCAGGGCGATGACGGCCAGCACCAGGTTTTCTACCGCCAGTCCGGCGGTGACGGCGATGGACGCGGCCAGAACGATCATGGATACGATGCGCGCTTTTCTCAGCATGGGGGATACCTCCTTCTGATTGGTTGACTATACTGATTTCCGATAAAAAACATACTGACGTCACCGGGCGGACATCTGAGAACAGCAGAGATTTCAGGCTCGAACTGAAAGCTCTTTTTGGTACTTTTTCTCTCGAGAAAAAGTATCACACGTCATCTTCGCTGTCGTCAAAGTCCTCGGCGGACACGTCTACGGTGCGGCCCGCCGCCTTGGCGGCTACCTGGGACTGGCTGCTCATGAGCTTGAAGAAG
>JAAZZJ010000466.1 GCA_014237695.1 Oscillospiraceae bacterium
CTTGGGGAGCGGTACGGGCAGGCGGTGCGGATGATCCTCAATTATGATTTTACCTTTCTGTCGATTTTGCTATGGCCGGGGGAGGAGTCCGTAGCGGTCCGTCGGGGCTGCGTGGCTCACCCCTTTGCCGGGCGGGACTATTACCCGGGGAATCCGGCTCTGGAGCTGGCGGCGGACGAGAGCGTGATCCTCTCCTGGTGGCAGATGCGGGACGCGCTGTCCGATCCGGGCAGAGGGAAGAGCAAGTACCGCGCCGCATCCCTGGCGCTGAAGGGAGCCTACCGCCGGGCGGCGAAGCGGAGGCCGGATTTTGACCGGATCACCCGGGAGAAGCTGGCGCTGCTGGGGGAGCTTGAAGCTGCGCGGTGCGCCTCCCTGGATCTTCCGGCGGACGCCTTTGCGGGACTGCTCTCATCGGCGGCGGAGGAAGTTCCGGACCCGGTGAAGCGGCGGGTGCTGGCGCAGCTGCTGTACCACCTGGGGCGTTGGGTTTATCTGGTGGATGCTGCCGATGATCTGGCCAAGGACTTTGCCTCAGGCAGCTACAATCCGCTGATCTGCCGCTACGGCCTCACCGGCGGGGAGCTGACAGAGGAGGCACGGGAAGGACTCGCGGTCTCCCTGGACCACTCCATCCGCCTGATGGCGGCGGCCTATGAACTGTGGGATTTCGGCGTGTGGAGTCCCATTATCCGTGCAACAGTTTACGAAGGGCTCTTTCTTGTGGGGAGGGCCGTTTTAGAGGGAACATTTCAAGCCGGCGATGCGGGGCTCCGCATGGCGGCCAGAAACAAGGAGCAGCTATGACCGACCCCTATGAAGTCTTGAACATCCCCAGCACCGCCACCGATGAGGAGGTCAAAAAGGCCTACCGAGACCTGGCCCGAAAATACCATCCGGACAATTACCACGACAATCCTCTGGCCGATCTGGCACAGGAGAAGATGAAGGAGATCAACGCCGCCTACCATACCATCCAGCAGGAGCGGGGGAACCGGGGCGGCGGCGGGACTTCTTATGCCCAGCAGGGATACGGCGGCTATCAGTACCAGCAGCGGACGGCAGGGAATCCTGCCTTTCAGCAGGTGCGCATGGCTGTCAACCGCAACGATCTGGGCATGGCGGAGCAGCTCCTGGACCGGATGGGGGAGCGCGGCGGCGAGTGGAATTTTCTCAAGGGGACTATCTGCTACCGCCGGGGCTGGGTGGACGAGGCCCGGCGGTACTACCAGACCGCCTGCCAGATGGAGCCGGGGAACCCGGAGTTCCGGCAGGCCCTCAACTTTGTGGAGAACAATCAGGCAGGTTACCAGCCCGAGGGCTACGAGGTGTTTTCCTCCGGCTGCGGGGGCGATAACATGTGCGGGCGGCTGGCATGTACCTATCTGCTGTGCAACCTGTGCGGCTGCGGGGGAATGCGGTTTTTCTGGTGCTGAGACGCGGTGCGCGCGTCTGACGATAAATAAATGAGAGGGAGAGAGATTTGGTTAAGAGTATGACTGGCTACGGCCGGGCAAGAAAGACCCTGAACGGTCGGGATATCACAGTGGAGGTCCGCAGCGTCAACAACCGCTATCTGGACTGTTCCGTGAAGATGCCCAGAGCCTACATTTTTGCCGAGGATGCGGTGAAGTCCCTGGTGCAGAAAAGCGTCAGCCGCGGCAAGGTGGACGTGTTCGTCACGGTAGATGCCCTGGGGGCGGAGGAAACGGTGGTGGCTGTCAACGAGCCTCT
>JAAZZJ010000467.1 GCA_014237695.1 Oscillospiraceae bacterium
TCCACCGGCTCGTAGGAGGACACGCTGCCCGCGCCCTGTACGGCGGGGATGGCGCCGTCCCGCTCGGCGGCGGAGTGGAACCAGACGAAGAAGCCGTTCTCGGCAATCACCTCGGCGGTGGAGGGATCGGTCTCGGTATTTTCGGGGACGGTGATGAAGTCCGTGCTGAAATCCTTTACGGCGGTGACCAGCATGAAAGCCCGCAGGTTCTCCATGCCGCTGCCCTCGTCAAAGAAGACATGAATACCGAAAGGATAGGCCGCGTCGGCGGCCACCGGCGCCCCGGCGGCGGGAGCCCCGGCAGATTTTTCCTCCGCCTTTTCGCCGCCGCCACCTTGAATTTTATTCACGAGACTATTAATTTTATCTACGATACTGTCGATAGAATCAGAGAGCGGTTCGCCGTTTTCGATCTTCTCAATCTCGCCGCGGAAGAAATCCACCGCCTGAAAGAGCATATCGAACAGTTCGGGACGCATCTCCATCGGCACCGCGTCCATGGTCTTCTCCCGGATGATGAAGAAGAGGTCCTCGATACGGTGTGCCACCGTCATCAGGGAAGGAAACTCCATCATAGCGGAAGAACCCTTGATGGTATGCATGATGCGGAAAATCTCATTCACACTGTCCTGGGAGAACGTATCCGCCTGCTCAGCGGCCAGCAGAATGCCGTCCAGCTGCTCCAGCAGGGTGTTCGTCTCGTATAGGTACATATCCAGGATGCTGTCGTTGCCACTGCCCATAAATAACGCCACCTTTTCCCGTAATTTTTCTGTTCCCCGCGGGGGGCCAAAAGGGCAAAATTCCCCCGCGCTGATTTCATCATTGTAGTTATCGGCAGGATGTATCCAAAAAATAAGTCATCCGTCAACTTTTCTTCTCCCTCCGCCGGCGCCCGGATATCCCGGGCATAATCCGGGCCCCGCCGGGGCCTGCCGGCAGCCAAGTAAGATTGAAATGGAGTGTCGCCAATGCCAGATTTGCTGGGCGTAACCAACGCAGTTCCAGGGAACGACGCCAATCACATCAACCGGAACATGCCCTCCATCCCCAACGACCCCCGGCTGCAGAACGCGCCGGACCCCACCCGGGTCACCCGGTCCGACAACCGGACGGAGCGGCAGGACACCGGCGATACCTCCGGCCGGGCGCTGCGCTACGATTCCAATTTCCTCACCTTCCTCCAGCGCATGAGCGAAACTCCCGGCCTGGCCAAGTCCATGGCCGAGGTGCTGCGCTCCTTCCAGGGCAGGGTGGTCTCCTCCGGCATGGAGGAGGGGATCGCGGTGGAGATGTCCGCCCTGCTGGAGATGCTGAAAATGGACGAGGGGGAGTTCTCCTCGTTCTTCCGCTCTCAGATGCAGCTGGGCAACCGGTTTGCCGGGCCCCTGTTCTCCATCCTGCGGGAGGCCTACGGCGGCACCGATTCCGAGGTGCTGCGGGGGAACATCCTTCAGTTTCTCAAGCGCTACAGCGATTATTCCTCTTCCGCCCACGTCCAGGGGAACCTCCTCAGGACCCTGACCCGGCTGACCCGGGCCATCCCGGCCACCTACGGCAATCAGCTGCTGGGCATGGTCTCGGAGCTGGAGGGGAAAATGGCTGCGGGCGACCGGGCGGGGGCGCTGAAGCTGCTCCAGGGGTCCATCATGCCCTTCCTGGCGGGCTACACCTCCCGGACCAACGACATGGGTCTGAGCCGGTCCCTCATCTCCCTGCTGGCCCTGGACGT
>JAAZZJ010000468.1 GCA_014237695.1 Oscillospiraceae bacterium
AGGCGGGCTGACGCCCGGCAAAAAAATGCAGCGCAGAGTGGCGGAAAAAGATCCGTCGGTTGGGCATTTTTCAAACATGGCCTGGGAAATTGCGGCGGTCCCGGAGCGCGCCAACGCCGCGACAGGGGAATACGCGGGATTTTTTTGTGCAAACCGCCGTTGCACAAGACAGGGGAACTTTTCCCCCGTTACACACCAGTGTGTAACGGTTTTTTGCCGTGCCACAAAAACAAAAAGGAGAACGTTATATGAACTACACAGAAAAGTATCATTTGCCCCAGTGGGTAGAGACGGACAGGGTGATGATGAGGGACTTCAATCAGATGTGCCGGGACATTGACGCGGGGCTGGACCGCAACGCACAGGCGGCGGCGGCAGCCGCGGGCGCGGCGGCGGATGCGGCCAGTACCGCCGGGGCCGCCGTCACACCGTCCGCGCTGAACAGCGCGCTGTTCCGGGCGGCGTACAATCATTATCATCTGGTGGATCGGATGGAGCCCATCCCCCGGCAGAGCGGCGTGCTGCGGCTGCCGTTTGTAGAGGGAGCGAAGACCACTGTTACCGGCTTCCTTCAGGAAAAGGATCTCCTGTGGGCGGCGAACGGCGAGGAGCTGCTGACGCTGGAGCATCTGCGGGTGAGCTTCAGGAGTGTTCAGGCGCTCACGCCGACGCAGAGGCTGATGGCGGCGACCTTTACCGCGCCCCATCCCGGACTGGTGACGAAACTGCGGACCTTTGGCCGGACGACCAACTCTACCGCCGGAGATCCCGGGGACTGCACCGTGCGGCTCATCAACCAGACCAACATCAAACAGCCTGTGCTGGAGCATGAGGAGCGCACCTCTTTCAATTTCGACAAAGGAAATTCCTACGGCGGATTCGCCCTGCCCGTCCACTTCCTCCTGCACACAGGACAGCGCTACCGGCTGGAGGTGGAAATGGATAACCTCAATTCCAAGCCGGATATGGCGATGGAGCAGGCGGGCAGCTTTTTTGAGGTGACCGGATACCAGACCGCCAGCGCTTCCGTTTCGTGCAACTGTCAGACGGAGGAAGCGGGCAGGGGCGGACTTGCGCTGGTCCGCTACAGCTACGCGGGCAAGGCGCCAACGCTGAAGCTCAGCTGGGGAGGCTCCCAGATCTCGCCCCACAGAATACGGACCTTCACGGATGAACAGGGGCGCACCATGCGGGAGGCGGAGTTTCGCAGGAATACCACTGTCCAGACCAGTTCCACATTGAAAGTAAGCTGTACCTGTCCCGCAGGATCGGATGTGTCCATCTACCAGCTGGGGGCTGTGCTGATCTGACCGGCACGGCGGCTGAAAACAGGGGAACCCCCCAAGGGCCAAAGCCCTTGGGGGGTTGGTTTTTGCTTAACGGGGATGGAGTTATGCGTTAGCAGCAGTCTTGGTGACAGTGATCGTAAGAGTTACGTCACTACTAGCTTCGGAACCCAGAGAGGCGGAGATGGTGCCATTGGCGAGGGTCCAGCCCTCAGCTTTAGTCAGCGCAGCCTCATAGCCTTCGCTCAGGGTAAAGCCGAAGGAAACCTTGTACTTACTGTCTTGACTGTCCTGGGTAATGGAGGCGGCGGTAACCTTGAATGTGAAGGTCAGTCCGTTCTCTTCGGCTTCAGCGGTCCACTCCTGCTCGGCATCGCCCTCGATGCTGACACCTTCGGGAGCGCCTTCAGCAAGCGTAACGGTCACGAACTCGCGGGGGACAA
>JAAZZJ010000469.1 GCA_014237695.1 Oscillospiraceae bacterium
GGGAGAGGTACAGGTCCCGGCGTACCTGGTTGTTCATATCCCGGATGGCCCGGGCCTCCAGGACGCCCTCCAGCGCCGCCAGGGCCAGATAAAGGGTGTAGAGCCCCAGGTTGACCGCCGTCCAGAGCAGGAAGCCGCGAAGGTCCAGGCTGATGGCCGCGTCGAACTCGCGCATCATCACCAGCTGAATGACCACGTAAAGCCCCTCGCAGAGCAGGCCGATGGAGCAGGCCAGGGCAATTTTTTTCCAGTTCTTCTTGAAATAGTATTGCATGTCAGTTCTCCTCCGTTTCCTTCCACTTCTCTCCCCGCAGCATGGGGGACTTCCGGTAGGGTCCGTTCAGGAACCCGCCGCCGCCGGTGGTCATCCAGCGGGCCAGATACAGGAAGGGCACCAGGGCCTCTTCATCGCTGAGCAGATAGGCGGGGATGATCCCGTCCTCGGTCTCCAGCTCCGTCTTGCTCAGCAGGTTCAGTCCGGACAGGGCGTCCATAAGGGCCTCCGCCTCCGGCGCTTCCAGCCCCATGGGCCGGGCGATGGCTCCCGGCGTGTAGCGGCGGGCCATGGGCGGCTTGCTGTAGAGGTATTCCAACAGCTCCAGGCAGCGGGGCCGGGCCAGGACCTCGAACAGGCGGCGGCAGAGGCCGTTGTCCGGCAGGAAGGGCTCCCAGCCCTCCTCCGGCTCCGGGAAGAGGATAGCGAAGGACATGTCCTCGGCCCGGACGCCCAGCGCGACGCCTCCCTCCGTGGTGATCCGGGTCCGCCGCAGCCAGCGGACCGGCTGATCGGACGTCTCGTCCTCCGACTCACAGCGGGCCGTGTAGGCCAGCGTGTCCGCCACGTCCTCCAGCTTGCCGCTCATGGCCGGACCCATGGCGGCCCACACCAGGCGGCACAGCTGGTCGATCCGCTGGTCCTGGGGCAGGGTGACGATCCAGCGGCGGGCCACGTCCCGGATATCCACCCGCTCGCCGCCCTCCCGTCCGAAGAGGGCGTCTGTTGTGACGCCCAGGGCGTCCGCAACGGCGGGCAGCAGGGTCACGTCCGGCGCGCCGCCGCACTCCCAGCGGCTCACCGCCTGGGCGCTGATGCCTACGGCGCGGCCCAGGTCCTCCTGGGTCATGCCCAGGGCTTTTCGGTATCTGGCGATCTGCTCGCCCAGTATGTTGATGTTCATGGCGGGACCTCCTTGGCACAAGTGATGGTTGGATTATAGACCAAAAGAGGCTTGTATACAAGGCAGGCGTTATTGGGAGAAAACAACGGAGCGTTGTTTTCTCGCGCCGGACGGGAGTGGGGCGGAAAAAAGGGCTTGCATTTTTGGCGGAGATGTGTATAATGGACCATGACAACCGAACACTCATCTTCAGGGCGGGGTGCAAGTCCCCACCGGCGGTAAGCGTCCGTAAGGAGGCGAGTCCGCGAGCGCCGAAAGGCGTTGAACCGGTGCAAGTCCGGTACCGACAGTGACAGTCTGGATGGAAGAAGATGGTCGTATAGGTGCGCCTTGCTGCGCTCTTTTGCGGCGATACTCCGAAGATGAAGGGTCTTCGGGTATTTCTGTAAAGGAGTGTATTTTTTATGTCTACCGCAGCATCCACCGCCGCCGTCCGGAGGTCCCGGACCCACAAGATCGCCGTTACCGCCATGCTCTCGGCGGCGGCCACCGTCCTCATGTTCCTGGAGTTCCCCATCCCGTTTCTGATCCCGTCCTTCGTGGAGC
>JAAZZJ010000470.1 GCA_014237695.1 Oscillospiraceae bacterium
TTGATTGCCGGTATCTGCAACTTTGACCGCCTTGCTTAATTTCGCAAGAGGTCTATTGGCGTCAAAACAGCGGCCCGATGCTTTCATCGGGCCGCTGTTCGCGCAGGTATTTTTGATAGGTGCTGCTATTCCTTCCCCTTCTCCAGCTCGGCCATAGCCGGCCGGAATACGAAGTAGAAGGTAATGGCGGAGGCGGTGACAGAGATGAAGTCGCTGACCGGCTCCGCAAGGAAGACCGCCAGGACCTTGTTCTCAAAGAACAGAGGCAGGAGGAAGATCAGCGGGATCAGCAGGATCACCTTCCGCAGGCAGGCGATGAACAGCGAGGCTTTGGCCTTGCCGATGGCGGTAAAGGTCTGCTGGACCGACATCTGGACGCCAAACATCCCCAGCACCGCGGTGTAGACCCGCAGTGTCCACACCGCAGTTTCCACCAGCTGAGGATCGCTGTTGAAAATGCTGATGAAGAACCGTGGGAACAGCTGCACCAGCAGCCAGAAGGAGACCAGGAAGGCGCAGCTGACCTTCAGCAGGGCAAAGAACGCCTCCTTTACCCGCTTGGCGTTCCGGGCGCCGTAGTTGTAGCTGATGATGGGCTGAGCCCCCTGGCCAAGGCCCTGGGCGGGGATCCAGACCATCTGCATCACCGTGCTGGCGATGGTCATGGCTCCCACGGCGACGTCGCCGCCATAGCGCTGGAGGGAGGCGTTGAAAGAGACATTCAGCAGCGCCTCCGTGGACTGCATCACGAAGGGGGACACCCCCAGCGCAAGCACCGGGGCCATGAGGCGCCAGCTGGGCCGCAGGGTATTCTTTCTGAGGCGCAGGGTCGTCTTCTTCCCCGTGAGGAACCGCACCACCCAGATGCCGGAAACAGCCTGGGAGATCACGGTGGCCAAGGCCGCGCCCTCCACGCCCATATCCAGACCGTAGATGAAAATGGGGTCCAGGACGATGTTGCAGACAGCACCAATCAGTACGGTGCGCATACTGACCGTGGCAAAGCCCTGGGTGGTGACGAACATGTTCATGCCCAGGGCCATCATCACGAACAGGGAGCCGCTGGAATAGATGCGCATGTAGGGCAGGGCGTAGACGATGGTCTCCTCGCTGCACCCGAAGATCCAGAGCAGCTGCTCGCCGAACAGCCAGAACAGACCCGTCAAAGCCACGGCGATGGCCACCAGGCAGGTAAAGCAGCCGCCCATGATCTGCTCCGCCCGGCCGTTGTCCCCCTCGCCCATGGCGATGGCCGCTCTGGGCGCGCCGCCCTGGGCTACCAGCATGGTGAAAGCGCTGATAAGGTACACCACCGGGAAGCAAAGCCCGACGCCCGTCAGGGCCAGAGCCCCCACCTGGGGCATATGGCCGATGTAAATGCGGTCCACAATATTGTACAGCAGGTTCACCAGCTGGGCCACCACCGTGGGAGCGGCCAGCTTCAGCAGCAGCTTCCCCACCGGGGCGGTGCCCAGCTGCTGGGACATGCCTTGATTGGTCTGGTTGTTCATAGCTTGCTCCTTTCCATGGGCGAAACGCCCAACGGAAGGAAGTATAGCACACTCCAGTCTGTTTGTCACCCTTATTTTTGTTCGTTCTCGAACTTTCCGCAAAAGCCCTCCCCTTGCGCCAGCGGCGGAAATGTGGTATCCTTGAGAAAATACTGAAAAAAGGCGGCGTTTTATGAGATATCTGCTATCCTCCTGCGTTATCGCCTTCTCCA
>JAAZZJ010000046.1:0-264 GCA_014237695.1 Oscillospiraceae bacterium
GGCGCATATGCTCATAAATTTTGTTTACCTTAACAGAAGCCTCTCCCGAAGTCAAGGGCGCCTGCATAAATGGTTGGATCTGAAACATGAATGGCAATGGAAGCGGCTTCACAATTTCGCATGAAATAGCAAAAACGCCACGGACGCATCGTCCGTGGCGTTTTTGTTATTTATGGGATGTTAATTCTTCCCTGGAAAAAGCGTCAGATGCTGGTTAGGATATACTTCAGGATGAACAGCACGGAGATGATATACACCAGCACG